>JAMONC010000155.1 GCA_027066725.1 Desulfobacterales bacterium | reverse complement strand
GAAGATATTATTAACAAATGATGATGGCATATATGCAAAAGGACTTAAAGCCTTATATACAACTCTTGTGGATAAACATGAATTATGTATTGTAGCCCCTGAATCTGAAAGAAGTGCTGTTGGCCATGCCATTACTCTTAGCGATCCAATCAAGGTAAAGAAGATATCTTTAAACAACAATAACATAGAAAATATATGGGCTATAAGTGGAACACCATCTGATTGTGTAAAATTAGCTATCTATTCTTTAGCACCATGGGTTCCCGATTTAGTAATATCTGGTATCAATCAAGGAGCTAATGTAGGACTAAATTTACTATATTCTGGTACAGTTTCTGCAGCAACAGAAGCAGCAATTTTGGGCATAAAAGCTATTGCAGTATCATTAAATGCATACCAAAAAGGTGATTTTAACACAGCAGCACTTATTATTAAAAAACTTATTCCTTGGCTATATAAAAACTTTCAAGGCGCTGTGGCACTAAACATAAATATTCCAGATCTGCCTATAAAAGAAATTCGTGGTATAAAAATTACTCGTCAATCAACCCAAAGATTTATAGAAAGATTTGAAAAAAGAGTTGATCCAAGAGGCAATATATACTATTGGCAAGCAACAGAAGCAATGCCAGTTATAGGCGAAGCCGAATTAGATACAGGTGCTTTAGCAAGAGGCTATATATCTATAACACCTATTCATTATGATTTGACATCTCATAACCTTATTAATAATATTCCAATACCACAAATTGATATAATATCTTAGCTAAAACTTACTAAAAGTTAGTCCAAATGATGAAAAGTAGATAAATCAGAGTTATATATGTAACAAAAATATATGAAAAAATTAAACATAACGGTTGACATTATCTAACTAGTTTGTTAAAGGTTTAGAAAACTAAAAAAATCCTAATAAAGGAGTGAGTGAGCCATGGCTGAAAGAAAAAGAAATAGACCTTATACTGTAGAAGACGTAAAATTTGTTTATGAAAACTATGCAGAAATGACAGCTTCAGAAATTGCTGAAAAGATTGGTATTAGTAAATTTCAAGTTGCTAAAATAGTTAGTGAATTACGTAAAAATGGTGTAGACCTTCCTAAAAAAGTAGTTAAAAGACAAAATCCTATTGTTACCTTCATGAAAGAATATCTTAAAATGGAACCAAAAGAAGAAACTCCTAAAAAAGGGCGTAAAAAATAAAACTATATAAACAACTATCATATAAAAACAATCAGTCAAAAATGATTGTACAACAGAAAAGGCCGGGTAATACTCGGTCTTTTTTATTTGTTTAACATATTATTAAAAAATTTCTCTATTATTAAACTCCAATTTCTTGAACTATAAAAATCTACATGTTAGTCTAGAAGGTGATTTTCTAATAATTACTTACGTGCTAATATATTGGACAACTCTTAACTTATAATTTAAGGAGTGTAAAATGGACTATGAAGCTGTTATTGGGCTAGAAGTACATGTACAACTTAAAACAGATTCCAAAATATTCTGTTCATGTTCAACTAAGTTTGGAGCTTCTCCTAACTCTCATACTTGTCCAATTTGTTTAGGACTACCTGGGGTTTTACCAGTTTTAAACAAAAAAGTAGTTGAGTTTGCTATAAAAATGGCTATTGCTACAAATTGTAAGATTGCAAATATTAGCCAATTTGCAAGAAAACACTACTTTTACCCAGACCTACCTAAAGGATATCAAATATCTCAGTATGAACTACCATTAGCAGAACATGGATGGTTAATTATAGAAGTAAATGGTGAAGAAAAAAAGATAGGTATAACCCGTATACATATAGAAGAAGATGCAGGCAAACTTATACACCATGAACATCGTCCTATAAGCTATGTGGATTTAAATCGTGCGGGTGTACCTTTAATAGAAATCGTAAGTGAACCTGATCTTAGAACCCCTGATGAAGCTGTAGCTTATCTTAAGAGGTTAAGACAACTGGTAAGATACTTAGAGATATGTGATGGAAATATGGAAGAAGGAAGTTTAAGATGTGATGCAAATATATCAATTAGAGAAAAAGGAGCAAAAGAATTTGGAGTAAAAACAGAATTAAAAAATATGAATTCCTTTAAACATGTACATAAAGCTCTTGAATATGAAATAAGAAGGCAAACCGCTCTATTAATGGATGGCCAAAAGGTTATTCAAGAAACAAGACTTTGGAATGAATCAAAAGGTATAACACTACCTATGAGAGGAAAAGAAGAGGCTCATGACTATAGATACTTTCCTGAACCAGACCTTGTACCACTTAAGGTGTCAAATGAATGGATAGAAGATATCAAAAAGAGGCTCCCTGAGTTACCAGATGCAAAAAAATCTAGATTTATTAATCAATATAAGATACCTGCATATGATGCTGGGGTACTTACAAGCTCAAGAGAATTAGCGCAATACTATGAAAGATGTGTTGAGTTATTTAATAAAC
>JAMONC010000154.1:0-10000 GCA_027066725.1 Desulfobacterales bacterium | reverse complement strand
TAGCTATGTTCGGATGGGATAACCGCTGAAAGCATCTAAGTGGGAAGCCCACCCCAAGATTAGTTCTCCCGTGGCCGTAAGGCCCCTGAAGCCCCCTCGGAGAAGACGAGGTTGATAGGTCGGGAGTGTAAGGCTGGCAACAGCCTCAGCTTACCGATACTAATCGGGCGTGCGGCTTGGCCATAATTTCTTTATATATTAAAAGGCTATATAAAAGAAGCTCCTAGGGAAGGGCATGTATAGGCAAAAGCAGGACCCATATTTATTTATAGTTTTTTGAAAATTTGGTTTTGTTTAATAAAAACGTAAACAATTTCCGGTGGCGATAGCGAGGGGGAAACACCCGTTCCCATTCCGAACACGGAAGTTAAGCCCCTCAGCGCCGATGGTACTGCCCCGTCAGTGGGTGGGAGAGTAGGTCACTGCCGGAAATTAATTTTAAACCCCGCTAGTTTCTCTAGCGGGGTTTTTTTTATTAAATAATTATTAATTTTATAGGACAGGACTGGTAACCTTAAATAAATGTCCTTATTTTCTATAGTTAAATAAAAGGATGTCTTTTTATAATAGTTTGTGAGCGTTCTGGCCCAACAGAGACTATAGCTACTTTAATTCCTGTTATATCTTCTAAAAAAGATATATAATCCTTTGCTGCCTGAGGAAGCTCATCAAATTTCTTTACATTGGATATATCTTCTTCCCAAGGAGTAAGTTCTTTATATATAGGCTCTATTTTTTCTATGTCCTTTATAAAGCAGGGCATATTATTAAATGTCTTATTACCTACTTTATATTCTGTACATACTTTCAGTTTATCTAATCCACTAAGTACGTCAAGTTTTGTAAGCGCAATTCCATCAAGTCCATTTAGACGAACTGCATCGTTTAAGACAACCGCATCTAGCCAACCACATCGTCTTTTTCTTCCAGTAGTAGCTCCAAATTCTACTCCTTTTTGTTGTAGGTGGTCACCATATTTATCAAAAAGCTCTGTTGGAAATGGGCCACCTCCAACCCTTGTTGTATATGCCTTTGAAACTCCTAAAACAAAATCTATATCTTTAGGCCCAATTCCTGAGCCAGTACATGCTCCTCCTGCTATAGTATTAGATGAAGTCACATATGGATATGTACCATGGTCGATATCAAGTTGGGTCCCTTGTGCCCCTTCAAATAATATATTTTTCCCTTCTTTTCTTGCCTTATTTAGTACTACAGAGACATTTTCTACAAAAGGAGCAAGAATTTCAGCATATCTTTGATATTCCTCATATATTTTTTCTTCATCAACAGGTTCTGAATTTAAAAGTTTTGTTAATATAAAATTTTTCTGCTTACAATTTTCCTGTAATTTTTCTTTAAAAGTTTGGGGATTTAAAAGCTCTATAACCTTTATTCCCATTCTTGAAGCCTTATCTTCATAGCAAGGGCCAATACCCCTTCCAGTTGTGCCAATCTTACCCTTTTTCTTTGCAGCCTCTCTTGCATTGTCTAGTGCTCTATGATATGGCATTATCACATGTGTATTAGGACTTATTTTTAACCTAGATGGATCAACACCTTTGTCTTTTTTAGCCAGATTTTCTAGTTCCTCAATAAGAACTTTTGGGTCTAAAACAACGCCGTTTCCAATAAGACATAATTTATCAGGATATAGAATTCCAGAGGGTATTAAATGAAATATCCATTTCTCTCCACCTACCATTAATGTATGGCCTGCGTTGTTCCCTCCTTGGAAACGGCATATTACATCTGCTTTTTCTGTTAAAAGATCAACAATCTTTCCTTTTCCTTCGTCACCCCATTGGGTGCCGACCACCACCACAGTTGCCATTATTGCCCCCTTTATACTTTACTTTTCCAGCAAGCAAGGATACTTAAACCTATAAAGAAAGTCAAATATATTAAAAAGGAAGAATACCATGAATGAGAAAAAAATGAACAAAAATTCAAAAAATTCTAGCTTATTAAAACCAAGTGCTTATTTTGAGGCTACTTTATACCTAGTAGATGCAAGTTCTTATATGTATAGAGCATATTTTGCCATAAGACAAAATTTAGCAACTAGTAAAGGCTTTCCTACTAAAGCAATCTTTGGAATTACCAATATGCTTTTAAAACTTCTAAGAGAGAAAAATCCTACTAATATTGCTGTAGTATGGGATGCAAAGGGCCCTACTTTTAGACATGAACTTTATGATAAATACAAAGCAAATAGGCCTGAAATGCCAGATGATTTAGTAGTTCAGATCCCCTGGATAAGAAAGATTGTAGATGCCTTAGGACTTTGTCAATTAGAAAAGGAAGGTTATGAAGCAGATGATATTATTGCAACAATTGTAAAAAAACTTAATCTAGATACCCTTATTGTTTCCGGGGATAAAGATTTGATTCAACTTATTAGTGACAAAGTTACTATTTGGGATCCTATGAAAGATGAAATTATTGATCTTAATGAGGTTAAAAAGCGCTTTGGTATAGAACCTTATCAATACCTAGATGTTTTAGCCCTTTGTGGAGATAGTTCTGATAACATACCAGGTGTACCTGGAATTGGTATCAAAACAGCACTTAAATTGATTCAAGAATTTGGTAGCATAGAAAATCTTCTTGCAAATCTTGATAAAGTTAAACAAAAAAGACTTCGAGAAAAACTAAAAGAAGCACAGAAAGATATTCCTCTTTGGAGGAAGTTAGTATCATTGGAGGAGAATGTTCCTATAGAAGTTGATTTAAAACAATTTAAAAGAAAGGAATTTGATCTAGAGACATTAAAGGAAATATTTACAGAGTTAGAATTCAATAGGCTTTTGAAAGAACTGGTAGGAGACAGTAGTGAAGAGCTATCAAAGGATGCTTATAAGCTTGTAATAAAGGAGCAGGAACTAGTAGAAGTTATCAAACTTATTAAAAAGGAAAAAAGACTTATTATTGATACAGAAACTACAAGTGAATTCCCAATGAGAGCAAAACTTGTGGGTATCTCAATATGCGTTAAGCCACCGCAAGCCTTTTATATCCCAATTGCCCATAAACATGTAAAAGAACAATTGGATAAAGAACTAGTTATATCGAAATTAAAACCAGTATTAGAAAGCTTAGATATAAATAAGATAGGCCAAAATATTAAATACGATAAGATTGTTTTAAAAAGAAATGGAGCTGAACTAAATAAAATAGAAGGCGACACAATGATCGCTTCTTATCTTTTAAATCCTTCACGTCATCATCATAACTTAGATGAAATTTCTCAAGAAATATTAGGCCATACAATGCTTTCATATAAGGAAGTCATAAAGAATTATGCTGGAAGAGGAAAAGATTTTTCTTATGTACCTATAGAAATAGCTAAAGATTATTCTTGTGAAGATGTTCATGTTACAGCACTTGTAAAAGATATTTTATGGCAAAGGCTTAAAAAGGCTGATTTATGGAGGTTATTTCAAGAGGTTGAGGTGCCTTTGATTGACTTGTTAGCTCGTATGGAAATGGCAGGTATTATGATAGATCAACAAGGTCTAGATGATCTACATAAAGAATTTAGTAAGAGGCTTTTAGAGTTAGAAAAAAGGATTAAAGAACTAGCTGGTGTTGATTTTAATATAAATTCAACAAGACAGCTTGCTGAAGTCTTATTTGAACATCTAAAACTTCCACAAATTAAAAAAACCAAGAAAAAAACAGGTTATTCTACAGATGTTGAGGTATTAAAAGCGCTTTCTAATTATCATGAACTACCTAGGCTGGTATTAGAATATAGAAATCTTTTAAAACTTAATTCTACTTATGTAGATGGATTAAAACGTATGATCCATCCTGAAACAGGAAGGATTCATACTTCATTTAATCAAACAGTTACTGCAACTGGTAGGCTTTCATCAAGTGATCCTAATCTCCAAAATATTCCTGTACGTACAGAGGAAGGAAGACGGATAAGAGCCTTGTTTATTGCAGCACCTGGTAATGTTCTAATTTCAGCAGATTATTCTCAGATAGATTTAAGAGTGTTAGCCCATTATTCTCAAGATCCTGCTTTATTAAAGGCATTTAGAAATGATGAAGATATTCATAGAAAGACAGCTTCAGAAGTCTTTGGTGTTTCTCCTGAGTTTGTTACACCAGAAATGAGACGTATTGCAAAGACTGTTAATTTTGGGATTATTTATGGTATGAGTGCTTACGGACTTGCAAAAGAGCTTGGTATAGAGCGTCATAAGGCAAAGGAGTTTATAGATAAGTATTTTGAGAAATATCCAAAAGTAAAAGAATATATGAATTGGGCTATAAATCATGCAAGAGAAAAGGGTTATGTTACTACTATACTTGGTAGAAGAAGATATATTCCAGATATAAATTCTAAATCACGGCCTGTAAGAGAATTTGCTGAAAGAACTGCTATAAATACTCCGATTCAGGGTTCTGCTGCAGATATAATAAAGCTTGCAATGTTAAGAGTAGATGAGGCTCTTAAGAAAGAATCTATTAAAGCCGAAATACTTTTACAAGTTCATGATGAGCTTGTTTTAGAATGTGATGAATCTTTGTGTGAGAAGGTAGCTAAAATAGTTAAATTTAATATGGAGAATGTTATACAATTAGATGTTCCTCTTACTGTATCTGTGGGATGGGGAAAAAACTGGGCAGAGGTATAAGAATTAAAAAGTGATAATTACAGCTAAACACTTAAAAGATCCTGCAGCACAAAAAGGTTGGGTGCAAATAGACAACCAATATGAATTTACGACTAATAGAGATGTAATCTTTAAAGAAGTAAAAAAATTAGTAACAGATAGAATATGGGTGGAAATAAGATTAAAAGGTTATAAATCAGCTCCTACTTTAATAATGAGTGTAGGAGAAGATAAGGTAGAGATTGATAAACCCAGGGATTGGCCAGGAGCAGAAGATATTACTCTTATTTATCGTCATACAGAGGGCCCGTGGCATTTTTTACAAGCTAGAGTCAAAGGTGTTAGTAAACAGGCTATTTGGACTTATTTACCTTATGTTTTTATTATTCTTGAGAGAAGAGAACATTTTAGGATATCTACCCCTACCGATTCAAAAATTAAAGTCGTTTTTAATCAAGGAGGCAAAGAAATATGTATTACTGGTGAGATTATTGATATTAGTCTTGGAGGAGTCTCTTTTTGGGTGGATTTAAGCAATAAGACGCCTTTACCCTCTATAAGGTCCATGGTAGATTTAATAGAGTTAGAGTTAAAATTAGATGCTTCAACACGTTGGAAAGATGAAAAGATTGTACTTACTAAAGCAGAGGTAGTAAGAGTTGAGGATATTAAACATGGAAAAGGGACAAAAAAAAGGATAGCTCTTAAATTTCATTCTCCAATTAAAGAGATAGATCAACTTTGGCCATATATTAGGCAGAGAGAACTTTTATTATTAAAAACCTGATTTTTTATTTAGGTGGTAGGTATGTTAAGAAAAAAAGAGATTGAGCTTAGAGATAGTGATGCATTATTGCTAGTAGATGTACAAAAGGATTTCCTCCCTGGAGGAGCACTTGCAGTTCCTAATGCAGATAAAATTTTACATTTTTTAAATGCATATATAAAAATTTTTTCTAATAAAGGATTAAAAATATATATGACAAGGGATTGGCATCCCGAAGACCATTGTTCCTTTAAAGATTATGGGGGGCTATGGCCTAAACACTGCATTCAAGAAAGTGAAGGAGCTAAGTTTGCAGAGGAACTTAAACTGCCACCTGATGTGGTAATAATTTCTAAAGCTACAGATAAAAACAAGGATGCTTACTCTGGTTTTGATGATACAGAATTAGATAACATTTTAAAAAAGGATAATATCAAGAGGCTTTTTATAGGAGGTCTTGCAACAGATTACTGTGTTAAGGCAACTGTTTTGGATGCCCTTTCTTTAGGATATAAAGTTTTTTTATTATTGGACGGTATAAAAGCAGTTAATGTAAATCCTCAAGATGAAGAGAAAGCCCTTTTAGAGATGAAGGAGAAAGGGGCTATTTTTATAGATATTAGTTCCTTATCCGACGATATAGTGGATAGTCGAGGTAATTGTTGAATGGGACTTTCTTGCGTAGGGTTACGCTTTAGAAATCCTTTTACTCCTAAAGGTTATATTGTAGATGTAAAAATTGACAGTAATGTCTTCCCCAAGATGAAAAAGTTAATTTCTATTTTAGATTTAAGGATATTGTTATTAGACCAATCTTCTAATTATGTCAGATTAGTTTTAACTAACGTATGATTATAAGAGATTATAATTCAATCCCTTTTTATTATGTTCCTAAGTTTCCATCAGAGAACCAAAAAGGGTGGGATAATAACGTAATATATGCAAGTTTTTCTCGATTAGGTGGAGTAAGTCTTGCTCCTTATGACAGTTTAAATGTTTCTTTTTCTGTAGGAGATGATCCCCTTTTAGTATATGAAAATTTAAAAATTATAAAGGATTGTCTTCAATTAGATTCTATAAATATGGTAAATCAAATACATGGTAACAATATCGTTAAAGTAAACAAGAAAAGCGCTAGTATATTTAATATATTTGATAATGCGGATGGACTTATTACTGATATAAAAGGACAGGGACTACTTATAAAGCATGCTGATTGTCAATCGATATGTTTTTTTGACTCAGAAATAAAAGTTATAGCTAACATACATTGTGGGTGGAGAGGATTAGCTAATGGTATAATAGAAAAAACTATATCTTTATTTAAAGATATTGGCTCTAATCCTTGTAATATTTTTGTGGTTATAAGTCCTTCTTTAGGTCCTTGTTGTTTTGAATTTGTAGATTGGAAAACTTTACTTCCTTTATGGCTTCATGATTTTATTATAAAAGAGAAATACCTAGATGCATGGTCTGCAACTGAATATAAGTTAAAAGGTTATGGTATATTAAAAAAGAATATATTTAATTTTAGAATATGTACAAAGTGTTCTCCTTTGCATTTCTCTTATAGAAGATCTCCTATTAGTGGTAGACTTGCCACAGTAATTGCTCTAAAAAATCAAAAATAACTTGCTCAATGACAAGTATTTGTCTATGATGCAGATAACCATTTAACAAATATAAAACTTCTGAGGTTTTTATGGGAGAAGTTGTTAATATAAAACAAGGTAGACGTAATAGACATAAAAAGTCAAAACGTAGAAGCCTTGATTCAATAAAAAAAGAACTTTTAAGAGATCATGGTATTGATCTTGATGAGTTACTTGCAGAGACAGGTGAACCTAGTACAAATTTTTCTTATGAAGAATTTGAGGAATTATCTACACGAATACTAGAAGTTATAGATGAATTTTGTTCAGAACATCCCCATATAGGACTTTCTGATATATTATTCACATTAGATAATGTGGAAGAATTTCTAATAGAAAATTCTAATCTATAGATAATTTAAAAATTATTTAATCTTTTCCACTTCAATTTGGGCAGCCTCTTCATGACGTAGGCTTACGTGGTAGCCTTTTATAAAATATTCCACAGGGTCTTTAAGTGGGGCATATTTTATAACCTCTACTTCAGCTCCTGTAATAAAGCCCATTTCTAGGAGCCTTTTTTTAAAAGGTCCATGGGCGAGGAGTTTTATTACTCTTCCTTTTTCTCCTGTAGTTAGATCATCAAGTGTCATACTTAATATAGACCTTCCTAAACCTATTTATTTTGGTCTTGAGGCACAATATTTAGAGGTAAAGAACGATTTTTTTCTATTTCTTGGTGTATCTGATTGATCTTTTTTAATTTAAATTCTAAGTCAGCAATTTGTTCCTGTAATTGTTGAATTTGTTGATTCTGTTCTTTTATCTTAGAACGTAAAGATTTAATTTTATTTTTTGCTTCTTCGTATAGAATTCTTTCTTGTCTTTCTTTTCTCCATATATGGATTAAAGCTTTTAGATAATAATTGTGGGTTAAGTCATAACAAGATAAGCTTTGAGCTTTGTCAAAACACTTATTTGCCATAGTATATTTAGATGGTATGGATAGTATACTTACTACTCCTAATTCATAAAGAAGACTACATGAAAATTGTCCTGTTTTTTCTTGCATTTTATATAATCTATAAAGTAAATGATAAGCTTTATCTATATGATTATTCTCTATATTTTCCTTTACTCTTGTAAATATATCTTCTTCTTGTTTACTTATTTCTAGTTGCCTTTGATTTTGTCTAGTTACATTAGTGCCATTAAATCTATTAAATGTTTGGTAATTATAGGGAATATTACAAGAACTTAGTAAGAAAACTGCTGTTAATATTATTATGATATATTTTCTATATCTATTGATTCTCATTGATGAGCCTCATGTTCATACTTCATTGGGAGTTCTATAATAAATGATGTTCCAATACCCTTATGGTCTCCTGTAGTAGATTTATATATAGGGCTTTTTACATATATCGAACCTCCATGATTTTCAATAATTCCTTTGGCTATTGTTAGTCCCAAGCCAGAGCCTCCCTTTTGTTTTTTCATTTTTATTTGATAAAACTTATCAAAAATCAGCTTTTGTTCGCTGGGAGAAATACCTGGTCCTTGGTCAGTAATAATTATTTGCGCATATTCTTTACCTTCTTTTTTTATACGATTCAATTTAATCTTTATCTCAGAATCAGATGGAGAAAACTTTATGGCATTATTTAAAAGATTTAATAAGGCTCTATGCATCTTTTCTTCATCTACTTCTAATACCAAGACCTCAAATTCTGTTTCAAAATTAATAGTTACTGCCTTTTCAATTGCCATTGGTTTCAAGCTAGTTATAACGTTCTTTATACACGATTTTATATCAGTAGGGTATAAATTTAATCTTAAAAGCTTGGCTTCTAGTCTAGATAGGTCTAATACATCATCAATTAAGGCATTTAAACGCCTTAGATCATCTTTAACTATTCTAGCTAGTTCTGCAATATCTTCTCTAGATAATTCTTGAGAAGAGGTTGTAAGTTCAGAAAGTAAATTTACTGCTTCTATCATAGAGCTAAGAGGTGTTCTTAATTCATGAGTAATTATTGCTATAAAGTCGCTTTTCATCTGATCAAGTTGTTTCAATTTCTCATTCATTGTATTAAAAGCTTTAGCTAAATCTCCGAATTCATCATTACTGTCGATGTAAATTTTATGTGAAAAATCACCTCTTGCGATACGTTCTGTACCTTCTTTTAGTGCCTTTAGTGGTTTTTGGATTATATGTTTGTAAATAAGATAAGGAATAACACTGAGAAATATCAAGATAGCAATATCAACTCCAATAACAATCATTGTCATTTCTTGAGCTTTTTGTGATAACTTAGCTGTCTTTTTTTCTATATTTTGTTCTATTTGGCGTGTAATATTATACAAATTATTAAATATATTTGAGTATAGTTTTCTTAACCTTATCTCTCTTTCTTGAGCATTAGGAACATTTTGATCTGTTGCTGTTGTTAAATCTTGTTGGATTTCTTGGGTAATAATGTCAATTTGAGGAGATAAATTCTTTAAAATCATTAATTCTTTTTTAGAAAGATTATAATTATATAATTCTTGTATAGTTTTCTTTATGGAAATTATCTTAGATTGAGCTTCTTTAATTCTTTGAATGCCATTAGAAGATTTTCCTAACCACAAAAAACTTAAATGGTCCCCCTCTATAGTATTAAAATCTGAATATATATGTCTAACTAAAATTTCTGCTTCAAGATCATTATTTACTAATCTATTAACAGTATTTTTGAGGGTAACAAAACAGTAAATAGAGAATGCCCCCATAATAAAAATTAAACTAAAAACCCCTAAATAAAAGATTAATATCTTAGAATGTATAGAACTGTGTTTAATTTTGAAGTTTAACACTTTATTTTTTTAATTTTTATATTAGAATCGAAATCAAAAATTTATTAAAGAATCAAAGTATTCTATTTTGCCATTATAAAATTGTAAATAGCTTTTTAATTATTTTTATTACATATAGGGTGTGGGCAAAGAGGGCTGAAAGAACTTATATA
>JAMONC010000153.1 GCA_027066725.1 Desulfobacterales bacterium | reverse complement strand
GGTGTAAGCTATTTTGAACAAATAGTTTGGGACTTAGAACATAGGGGCGTTGCTAATATTGACTTACCTGTGTTAATTATTGGGATTGCTCCTTAAATGTTGATGCCTAAAAATAACATCTTTTTGGTTGAAATATAATAAAATTTTTTACAAGAAAATCCTAAAAAGGGAATAATTTATTTGCAAAACTTGTTATAGGATTTAAGCAATTACTTATTACGATAACATAAATAGTTACAGCCTGTTAATATTATAGTTTTTTGCAAGTAGTACGAAATTTCATTAACTGCTTAATTAACTTGATAGTATTTCCCCCTCTTATTTTAAAATGTTAATTTAATAGTATCTTAGTAGAAGGAAGCACTTTTTTAATTTAATCATATTTAGTTATTATTTGGCATCCAATATTTTCCTATATTAATTATATGTTCTTTAAGATTTTCTATTCCTTCTCCGGTTTTTGCTGAAATTACAACAGGCTCCTTAAGCCAGGAGGGTAAAAAGGTCTTTATCTCTTTTATCCTTTTTGCCCTTTTAGGCTGAGGAATCTTATCTACCTTATTTAATACTAATAATAGAGGACGTTTTAAATGATATAAGTATTCAAAAAGTGATAGGTCTTGTTCGTCTGGATCTCGTCTAATATCAAGGATTGATATTACAAGTTTTAATGTATTTCTGTTTTCTAAATAGTGCTCTATAAGCTTTTGCCACCTTTTTCTTGCCTTTAAAGGTGCTTTAGCAAAACCGTAGCCAGGTAAATCCACTAAATAAAATTTGGAATTTACTTTGAAAAAGTTTAAGGATTGAGTACGTCCAGGTCTTGAGCTTACTCGTGCAAGGTCTTTTCTTCCAACAAGCCTATTTAAAAGGGAAGACTTCCCTGCATTTGAGCGTCCTGCAAGGGCAATTTCTGGCAAATCTTCAGGAGGAAGCCTTCCAGCCTCGAAAATACTTATAATAAAATGGGCGTTTCTAAATTCAGGGTCCACGTACTTATTTTATATTTTTTATTTTTATATCGTCTAAATTAAGCCTTATTTTTAAATTACCTTATTTAAGTCATATTCTATAATACCTTGTGCCCCTGCTGCAATAAGTTTTGGTATTAATTCTCTTACTTCTGCTTCATTAATAACTGTTTCTACAGAACACCAGTTTTCATCATATAAAGGAGATACTGTTGGGGCATTAAGACTTGGAAGTATCTCTACAATTTTGTTTATATTTTCTCTTGGCACATTCATTTTAAGCCCAACCATTCTGTATGCACGAAGGGCACCTTTTAACAGTAGGGCGATTTGTTCTATCTTTTGTCTTTTCCAAGGATCTTCCCAGGCCTTTTTATTGGCAATTAGTTGAGGATTAGACTGCATCAGCTCTTCTATTATAACAAGTCCATGTGCCTTAATTGTAGTTCCAGTTTCTGTAACCTCTACTATTGCATCTGCAAGTCCACTTGCTACCTTTGCTTCTGTTGCGCCCCAAGAAAATTCTACATCTACATTAATGCCTTTTTCTTTAAAATAACGTTTAGTAAAGTTCACAAGTTCTGTAGCGATTTTTTTACCTTCAAGGTCTTCTGGACGTTTATATGGAGAGTTAGCAGGTACAGCAAGGACCCATCTTGTAGGCCTTTTACTAACCTTTGAATATACTAAATCAGTAATTACTACTACATCTGAATCATTTTCAAGTATCCAGTCTTTCCCTGTGATCCCAGCATCAAGGACCCCTTGCTCTACATAACGAGACATCTCTTGAGCACGACACAAACTACATTTTAGACTAGGATCATCTACATCAGGGAAATAGCTTCTGTGATGTACATCTATCTTCCAACCTGATTTTGAAAAGAGTTCCAAAGTTGCCTTCTCTAAACTACCTTTAGGTATACCAAGTTTAAGAATATTACTCACTTTCCGTAAATCTCCTTTGGATCAAATACAAGTTCTCCGTCTATCTTTAACTCTTCTCCTTCTACTTTATAGTGGAAACATGATCGATATCCTTTATGACATGCCGCTCCACCAAGTTGTTCCACTTTAAGTAGTAGAGTGTCTTGATCGCAATCTACCCTTGCTTCTTTTAATATCTGGACATGTCCAGAGGTCTCACCCTTTAGCCAAAGCTTATTTCTGGAGCGACTCCAGTAGTGAACCTTACCGGTTTTTAATGTAGCCTCCCATGCCTCTTCATTCATATAGGCAAGCATTAAGACCTCGCCTGTTTTATAATCCTGAGCAATTGCAGGGAGGAGTCCATTTCCTTTTTTAAAATCTAAATCCTTTACTGTTAACATGAGCCGACTCTTTACCTATCTATTTTATTTCTGTCAAGCACTTGTTAAAAAAAGATTTTTTAACTTTTTGTATTTTCTATAATCCATTTACCAAATTCTTCTAAGAAATCAACCGCCTCTATTGCCATAATTTCAGGAAGTTCATAAGGATGAATCTCTTTTATCCTTTTTTC
>JAMONC010000152.1 GCA_027066725.1 Desulfobacterales bacterium | reverse complement strand
AATGGCCATAGCACTTGCCATAGCATCAGGATCCGCAACAATATTTATAAGTACATGATCTTCTCGCTTAAAAAGAGAAAGAAATGCTCTAAGTCTTTCTCTATTAGACATCCTTTTAGTAACTTTAGCGCTTGCTTCAGGACTTAGTACTTCTGACTCTAGTTCGTTTGAATTTTGATTCTTGCCTTTGCCTTTTTTATTATTTGTGTTGCCATTACTACTACTCATAATTACACCATAAACCTATATCAAATATTTAAATTATGCTATTGATCCTTTTATATGTGATTTTCTTAAAAGTACTAAACCAAAAATAAAAGACAAAATTAAAGCTCCAAGTACAGCAGTCTCTATCATAAATGATTTAAACAGAGCTTGATTCGCTAGGTTTTGATGAGATATCTCTATAGAAATAATTAAAATTCTACGTATAGATGCTATGATACCTACAAATAAAAATGGTTCTACACATGCCAGATGAAATCCTTCATCAAAGGTTATTTCAACAGTGTGTAGTATCTCAAGTAACATTAAAGCCAAAAGCAATCTATCAACTACAGTTAAAACTGTATGCCCAATAGATTCAGTAGCATGCAATATATTAAAAAAAGCACCAAGTGCATCTATAATTACCACACCTGTTGCAATAATTATTGAAAATGCTACAGCTCCATACATAATCTGTTGAAGTGTCCAGATCATTGATTGAAATTGTATATCAAACCAATATTTTCTCTTGGGTGGTTGTGAGTTTATCATTTACAGGTCTCTCTAATTTTAATTTAAACAGCAATTAGGCCTCAAAGTGCAAAATAAGCTGCACTTTTGAGGCCTTTATATTTTTATTAGTTTTGTTGCTCTTTTTGTATAATTTGAAGCATAACAAAGTAATGACAATCGAGCAAGTAAAGGATAAGCATCAAAATAGATACTTAAAGAGGTTTAGGCCAAAAAATTAGCTGTTTCCCTAAAAAGAGCTTAAAACTACGGCTTTTTTTGGCTCCTAGAGGTATTTTTATGGGACAAAGGTCTTCAAGCCCTTTAAATAATCTAAAAAGTCCTGTAGGTATATGCTCATCAGATTCAATAAAAATTAAGGCATCTTTTCCTTTTTGAGGACCATGCCAAAGATCATATTGGCTTGTTACTTTTGATCCAGGATAACAATAAACTTGAGGTCTTTTAGGTAAATAAAATGCTAATTCACTTGTAGTTTGTCTCCTATATGCCAAAATAAATATTCCCGGATGTTCTTTAGATAAAGGTTTTAACACTTGATAAGCCTCTTTAGCCAATTCTTTCCATCCCCTTATTCTTATTGTAGGATCAATTTTAGTACCTTTTATCCCTAAAAAGTTTATAGACCAAGGTATTGAATACGTAAATATGGTAAAGATAAAACCTACTAAAAAAACAGTAGTTATAACTATTTTTTTATCTAGTATCTTAGATTTTTCTTTAAATATTTTTTCACATATATAAGCACCAATAAGCACAAAACCCGCTATATAAAAAGGTGCTGGCCAATTCGCATTTACTCTTTGTTTAAATGATAAAAATATAACTGGTATAATAGGGAAAAAACTAAAAGATAAAAGATATGCTATTTTTCTGTTAGAATAGAAATATTTTAACCCCTTTATAAATAAAAACATCATTAAAATCCATGTCATAGGAGAAAAGACAACTAGTTGAGTACCAATAAATTCAAAAAAAGTTTTTAATTCTATATGAAATTTTGGTCCACCTTCTTCAAAATGATGAGCGGTATGTTTAAAAGTAATCCAGTGATGATTTGCATTCCAAATAAGAGTTGGAGTTATTGCTAAGGCTACTATTATTATAACTAAGTATGGTCCTAAGGATTTAAGCTGATTCTTTTTATGAAAATATAAGTAAAAGAATATGATGGGGATAAAGGCTATCATGGTTTGTTTGGCAAGGAGTCCGAATGCTGCTGCTATACCAGTAGCTATCCAATAAAAGAGGCTTTCTTTTTCTGCTGCTTTCCAGAGTAAGTAAAGTGATAAAGACCAAAAAAACATAAGAGGTGGATCAATAGTCATTATAAACCCAAGTACACAACTTCCTGGAGTCAATAAAGAAAAAATAACAGCAAATAGTCCCGCTTTTTCACCAAACATCTCTCTTGTAAGTAGAAAAAGCCATATTAGTGAACCTACAGATAAAACTGCTGCAGGAACCCTTACTGTAAAAGTAGAGGTACCAAAAAGTTTGCAAGAAAGGGCTATGATCCATGCAATAAGAGGTGGTTTACTATAATAGCCCCAGGAAAGATGTCTTGACCAATCCCAATAATAAGCCTCATCTGGAGATAAATCAAATCCACTTATCTTTATAAAAAAAAGTCTCCAGACAAACATAAAACAAATTAATATAAAAAAATATAGTAAATAATTCCCTGTAACTTTTTGTTCTTTTATTTTTTTTAAGATTTCTTCCATAATTTTATTTTTTTATATCCTCTTTTATGAGAGAGATATTATGTGCTCCAAAGGCGTAAGCTATACCACCTATAAGGCTTGCTGCAACTTGTATAGAGAAAAAAAGTAGGCTTAAAGTTAAAGAAACCTCTGTAGGAATAGACTTTAGACCCAAAAAATATACAAATCCCCCTTCTCTAACCCCTATTCCATTAAAACTTATAGGAAGAAGAGTAAGTATTGCAACTAATGGATATGTTGCAAAATAATACGGCAAAGGAACATTTATGCTCATTGAACTCCCCAATAGCGCAACAGCAGCCATTCCTAATGCTTGAAGTATTAAAGATAATAAAAAGGCTAATATAACAGCCCAAGGTCTTTTCCAAAAAATTATTAACACAGAGAGTTTTTCCCCAACTTGAGGACAAAAACGTTCAATTAATTTTATAAGCAGAGGAAAGAGTAATAATGTAATTATAGTTAATATACCACTTAATTCTAAAAGATTATTAAATTTATTAGGAAGCATAAAGGGATTGTAAATGACTGCACATGCTCCAATAGTAAGCATTGCTGCGAGTCCAAAAAGCCTATCTGCCAATACAGAATAGGTAGCCGCAAGTCTTCTTCCTTGATTTTTTGATAAAAAAACTATTTTTAAAACATCTCCTCCAACTGCAGTAGGCAAAAACAGATTGAAAAACATGCCCACAAAATAGTAACCAAGATATGTAGAAAATTTCCCAGGAAAATCAAGTGCCTTAGCAAGAATCCACCATCTTAGGCTACTTATTATTTGAGTTGCAATATACATAAAGAAGGCAAAGAGCCATATCTTAGGATCAAGTTTATTAATAGCTTCTAAGATACCTTTTATTTCTACCTTACTAAAAAGCCATATTAAAAGTAAAACACTTAAAGCTATTCTTAAGAATAAAGACAGTAATTTTTTCTTGTTGCCTTTTTCTTTCAAACTACTTCCCCAAATACAATATCTCTTTCTACTTTATTAAGCCTAACAGAAACAATTTCGTTTACTGTTTTTATTGTATTATTATCTTTCGTTATAAATACGGGGATATAATTATCACTTGTTGCTCTAAGATATTTTTTATCTTTAGTACGAGATTCTATAAGGCAAGGAAGTTTCTTACCTAAAAAATTCTTATAAAACTCTTCTTTTTTCTTACAAGAAAGCCCTCTTAAGATTCTAACTCTTTTTGCTTTTTCTTTGTTGGGTATTTTATCTGGAAGACCCTGAGCTACTGTACCTTGTCTTGGAGAAAAAGGAAATGCATGTATATAACTTACAGGGAGGTTTAAAAGTAAATTGTAAGTCTCCATAAAAAAGTCTTCTTTTTCTCCAGGGAATCCTACCAATACATCTGCACCTATTGCTGCATTAGGTAATATAGTCTTTATTTTAAAGATAAGTTCTTTATATTCCTCTGAAGTATAAACTCTTCCCATTTTAGACAAGATAATGTTTGATCCACTTTGTAAGGGAACATGAAAATGGGGACAAAAAATATCTTCTTCTTTGACAAGATAAATTAAGTCTTCCTCTATTTCACTTGGTTCAATAGAGCTTAATCTGATTCTTATCTGTTCCCCTTTAAATCTCTTAGATATTTCTTTTAAAAGTGTTAGTAAATTAAGTTTAGGATTTAAGTCTAATCCATAAGCACCTAAGTGTATTCCGGTAAGCACGATTTCTTTTATTTGATTTTTAATAAATATCTCTATCTGTTTTATTACTTGATCTAAGGAAAGAGATCGACTAGGACCCCTTGTATAGGGCACAATACAATAAGAACAAAAGGCATTACAGCCATCTTGAATACGGAAAAAAGCTCTAGTCCTTTTAAAAGGGCGCTCTAATAAAGGAGAATTTAGAACCTTGGAAGAAAATATATCTCCTACATAGCACTCAAGTCCATCAGGGGACCTTAAAGAAAGCTCAACAAGTTCATGTTTTTTATCATTTCCGATTAAACAAAGTTTGGTAGATATCTTATCAAAAATTGCACAAGCATCTGCTTGTACATAACAGCCTGTTGCAATTACTCTGGCAGAAGGATTTTGTTTAAGTGCTCTTCTTATCATTTGTCTTGATTGATAAGCTGCTTTAGCTGTAACAGCACATGTATTTATTACATATATGTCTGCATCAGGAGTGTTAAAAGGTACTATTTGAGCCCCTTTTTTTATAAATTCTTGTGCTATAAGATCTGTATCAAACTGGTTTACCTTACAGCCCAGTGTGTAGAGGGCAACTCGCATATTCTTCCTCCGCCAAGGACTTGATCGTCCGAGTAAAAAACAGCAAATTGACCAGGTGTAATAGCCCTTTGTGGTTCTATAAATTCAACCAGTATCTTATTGTTATTGATTTCTTTAATAGTAGCCCTGGCACCTTTGTGTCTAAATCTTATCTTAACATCTAATGTCGAGGTATTAAATGCTTTGTCTTTATCTAACCAATTTAGTTGATCTACAATAAATTTTTTAGAAAAAAGATGGTGTGATTTACCAACTATTAGTCTATTTTTTTTTAGATCAAACCCTACTACATAGTAAGGTGTCTTATCTGGTATACCAAGTCCTCTTCTTTGTCCGATAGTATATCTAAAAAGCCCAAAGTGTTTGCCTAAAACCTTACCATTTATATCTACAATTTCTCCCTCTTTTGTTAAAAATGGACATCTTTTTAACAAAAATTCTCTATAATCACCTTTTAAAAAACATATTTCTTGGCTCTCAGGTAATACTTCTCTATAGAATCCTTCTTTTTTTGAAAGTTTTATCACTTCACTCTTACTAAACTCCCCTAATGGGAAGATAATATATTTAAGATAACTTTTTGGTAATAGCGCAAGAAAATAGCTTTGATCCTTTTCTAAATGGAGAGCTTTAGTGAGTTTAAATTTGTTATTCTCCTTCTCTATACGAGCATAATGTCCTGTTCCAACAAGAGAAATCCCTCTTTTTTGGGCTTCTTTAATAGCATATTTAAACTTTATGTAAGGATTACATATAATACAAGGATTAGGAGTAAAACCTTCTTTATAACTATCAATAAAATATCTTATTACACTTTTTTCAAATTTTTCTCTTATGTCTAAAATAAAAAGAGGAATATCTAGATGTTTAGATATCTTTTTTGTTGCTTCTAAGAGAGAAAGGGAATTTGTTAAAATAAAATGTATACCATATACTTTATAGCCCTTTTCTTTTAGAAGAAAAGCAGCTACACAAGAGTCAACTCCACCACTTAAACATATAAATACACTTTTTTTATTAAGGGACATAAGAATTAGAGAGAGGAATAATATTCTTTGTTAAGCCTTATCTCTATGGCCTTAACAGGGCAGATCATAACACATATTTCACAACCAGAACATTTACTAGGATCAAAATGGACTTCCATACTAGGCCTTTCTAAATACAAAGCCCCTTTAGGACATACTCCTGTACAAGCTCCACACTGAATACATTTCTCTCTATTCCAGCGAATTTCTTGAGCAAGGCTTTTTATTTCTACCCCTCTTGATCTAAGATATTTAAGCCCTTGGCTCATCTTTTTCTTGTGTCCGCAAAGTTCAATAACCATAATCCCTTCTTGTCCTGGAAGGATTGTAGCTTTTAGTATATTAAAACAAAGATCATAGTCCTTACAGAGATAATACACCAGAGGCTGGTCTGTAATCTCTGGAGGAAATCTAAGTATTAATATTCGAGTGTACATTGTAAATATCTCCTACCTAAGAAAGTAGTATAACTTTATATTAACTGCTGCACTTTACAAGGCAACGTACTTATGTTCAAGAAGGATATGGGCTTTGAGAGTTAAAAACCTTTAAATTTAAGAGCAACCATGGTAATATCATCAGATTGAGAGGCATTTTTTACAAAGTCTTTTATCTTATCTTGTACCTTTTTTACAATCAATGTAACATCATCAGTATCTTTCAATATATCTTCTAAACTGGTTATAAGACGCTCAACAGAAAACAACTCTCCATCAGTGTTCATAGCTTCTGTAACACCATCTGTATAAAGAAAGAGAATATCACCTGGTGCTAAGGT
This sequence comes from Desulfobacterales bacterium, assembly GCA_027066725.1. Taxonomy (GTDB): domain Bacteria; phylum Desulfobacterota; class Dissulfuribacteria; order Dissulfuribacterales; family JAMONC01; genus JAMONC01. The sequence goes on along the minus strand of JAMONC010000152.1, from coordinate 5,178 downwards.
TAAACTCTGACTTTCAAATATGACTTCATCCATTACACCAACTACAAAACCTTTAGACACATCTATTAATTTTACCCCTCTATTCTTAGAGCAAAGAAGAGGAGGATTATGACCAGCATTTGCAAAATAAACTATCCCCTTTTTTACATCTAGGATACCTAAAAATATGGTTGCAAACATGCAAGTTTCATTATCTGGACATATTGTTTGGTTTACCCTATTTAAGACCTCATTAGGGCTTACACCCCTTAATGCCTCAGTCTTTAGTAGATATTTCATAATAGCCATAAAGAGTGCAGCAGGAACTCCTTTACCGGAAACATCTCCTATTAAAAAACAAAGTCTATTTTCATCTATAAAGAAAAAGTCATAAAAGTCGCCTCCTACTTCTTTAGCTGGATGCATCATGGCATATATATCAAACTCTTTTCTCTCAGGAAAAGGAGGAAAGGTTCTAGGTAACATGCTTGCTTGTATCTCTGCAGCTATATTAAGTTCACTTTCTATCCTTTCTTTAGCAGCTGTTGTCTCTTTTAGATCTTTTATATAATCCTTTAATGATCTTCTCATAAAATCAAAAGATTGAGCAAGCTTACCTACTTCATCCCCAAGATGTGTATAAGGTATTTTTATATCCAGATTACCCTTTGCTACATCTTTAGTGACATCAGTAAGTGCAGATAGAGGCCTTGTAATAGAACGGGCTATAAATACGATAACTAGTGCTAATAACACAAAACCAATTATTCCAAGCATTACAACATGAGCATTTAAACTCATTATATCTGCCATAAGCTCTTTTTGAGGAAACATCACTCCAAGTGCCCAACCACTAGAAGAAAGAGGAGCAAAAGAAAGCCAACATTTTTTGCCAGTAAGGATGCTATAAACAGGCACAAAACCACAACAGCCATGAATCATTTCTATACCAATTTTTCTTAAATAAGGACGATTATATTCTTTAGCCACCGTAAATATTGTCTCATTCATGATAAAACGCTTGTCAGGATAGGTAATAAACCGTCCATCTTTTGATATCAAAAAGGCATACCCAGTTTTGCCTATCTTTATAGACTCCACAATGTTTTGGAGCCATTTTAGAGATATATCTGCAGCTACTACTCCCATAAATTCTTTTTTGCCATTTATTATTTTATAAAACGGAACAGCATAGGTAGCCATTATCACACCGCCACCTTTGCCATAATAAGGTTCTGTCCAAACACAATGTCCAAGTTCTTTTGGTAACTGATACCAGTCCCAATAAAAGTATCTATATGAATCGCTACCTATATATTTGAGTTTGATTTTGCCATTGCTTTTATAACAATACGGAGAAAAATAAAGGAGATGTTTATCAAATTTATATGGAGCAAAAGCTATAGCACAGCCATATATATCTGGATTGTTTTTTACGATAGATTTTAGAAGGGATATTAAATCATTTTGAGTATAACTTGTATGTTCTAGAAAACAGACAAGTCCTTGTGGGACCTTTTCTAAAGGAAGTAATACCATATCAATATGGTTTACTATCGCTGTAGTTAAATTTTTAGCATTTTCTCTGATTTTTTTGTGGATAATCTTTTTTGAAAATAAATAGCTATATACAAATATAGAAGAAAAGATTAAAGAGGTACTTAGTATAGTTAACAATGTTAATTTAAATGCAATACCTCTATTTTTCAACATAGCAATCTTTATAGAAGTCTTTAAAAGAAGGAATAGTATTTATTAGCCCTTCTTGTTTAAGGATTTTAGCTAGATTATAATAATCTTTTTTATATAGCCTACCAATACCTCTTATCCCATGATAAAAAAATGACTTTTTTATAATATCTAGCATCCATGTCTGGTGTACTTTATTTGCAGGGACATGCGCTTTAAACATATATTTCATTACAATATCGACAGCTTCTTTTGGATGTTCAAATGCATATAACCATCCTTCTATAGATGCCTTTACAAAGGCACAACATGCTTTGGGGTATTTTTGATAAGTACTTTGAAGTACATATATGCCGTCTTCAGGAAAGTTAAAGCCATATTTATAAAAAAGAAAAGTAGTCAGTTCGTTAGGATTAACACCTGAATTTATTATTTTATCATATTCATTGTATAACATTGCAGTAGCTACATCTACTCCACCCCTTAAAAATAAATTTATAGATCCCATCTGAGGGATAATGTTAACTTTTAGATTGAACTTTTTTATAAATGCCTTTAATGGAATCATAAAAATTGTACCCCAAACCCCTACTTTTTTACCATTTAGATCTTTTATAGTTTTGACTTTAGAACGCCATGCAACTAACATAAGAGATGAACGTTGGAATATCTGTGCAATATTTACCAATCTTATCCCGTGTGCCCTCATCTGAATAGCTGAAGATAGCCACATGGTAGCAATATCTGCTTTCTTGTCTTTTAGATATTCATTTGACGGAGTATCTGGTCCTCCTGTTAGTATTTTTATATCTAGTCCATATTTTTTATAAAATCCTTTCTCATAGGCTACATAATATCCTGCAAATTGTGCCTGAGGTCTCCACTGAGGTATAAAAGTAAGATGAAGTAAGGCTAAAGCATCCCCAGCATTTATATAAATAGTTAAAAATATTATTAAAAAATATAACGCTAACTTTAACTTTTTAGAATAATTGAAATGTACTTTCATATCATTTCTTGCATTCTTATAAGAAAGATTTATAATTTCTTAAATTCTTATTCTTACTACTATTTCGTATCAAATAATTTAAACTAAAAATTTTTTTAGTTAAACCAAAAGTTTAAATTTAGCTTAATACCTCAATACGAATATCTTATTTTAAGAGATAACAAAAAACTAAAAAATCAACAAACAATTACCTACGATACCTAATTTTTAATATTTTTATAACAACTTATATAATTATTAAAAATTCAGCATTTTATAAAAAAAACATTTTTGTCGAATAATTAAAAACAATACTATTATTAAATCCCTTATTAGGAGCTTTTAATAATGGATGAGAGCCAAGTAAAAAATATATTAATTCAACTTCTTAAAAATGATAAAGAAATAGGACAAATTTTAAATGAGAAGATAAATCAGAACATACAGTTGTTAACTTCAAGTAAGATCGAAGCAATAGCGAAAAACATCAGAAATCAACAATTGTCTACAGAGATAGAAAACTTAAAAGGTCTAACTGAAACCAATAGAGATTGTCTAATATTTATTTCAAATATTGAGGTAGTATTTGCTATAACGGCTGAAAAATATAAAAAGGCTTATGATGAAATCACTGAATATGTTAAGAAAAAAGATAAGCGCGATATTGTATGGTCATTTTTTGGTAAAAGTGCTAAGTTACTTTTAACAACTCTTAAAGCTGGTGTCATGACAGCTTTAACCCTATGCTCTAAAGGGCTTGCCGCTCCTGTGCTTTCTATAGCTTTTAAAATATTTAAAGTTTTTAAACCAGTTGTAAAAAAGATAAATACAGTCAAAGACACAATAAAAAATAAAGTTATCCAACCTTTAACAGATAATAAAGTTATTAAGCCAAGCATTGATGATATTAATGAATATGTACATTCTACCGCAGAAGCTAGTATACAAGGCTTAATAATGAATGATCTATCTGAGGATTTATTAGTAGATCCTTATACATTTTTTTTAAAAGCTAATAAACAATTACAAAGCATAAAACAATCTATTATTTCATTACCAACAGCTCAGGTTAAAAAAATTGTAGCTGATATCAAAAAAAATATAAACAATATAAAAACGCAACAAGTAAATCAAGGATTAGGAAGATATAGTAAAAACATAACTTTAGAATTTCTATTTAAACCTAGTACTGATGAAAAAACTAAATCAATATGGGAATCTTTAGAAGAAGACATATATATATCAATGCGTAGGTTAATTTGGAGGAATTACTGTAGAAGCTGTTGGCATAAAAAGACAGGAAGATATGTAGTAACAGTAGATAGTTCCATATATAAAAGGGTTCATACATTGATAAATAAAAGGCCTTCTGATTGGCCTAATGATGTATGGTCTCCGGAAAGAGGTTTATGGCCTAGACATTTTGAATATATTTGCAATGATTTTAGAGAAAAAGATGATATAGCTGGCAGTAAAGATGCCTGTCATTGGAGTAGAATGATTGTTCAATGTTGTCAAGTACAACAAAGACTTAAGTCAACTAAGAAAGAAAAAATTTTAAAGTTTTTTGAAAGAGGATTACTTTTAGATCTATCTGTAATAGAAGAATATGCTATAAGTAATGGAAAAGACGCAAGATGGATGGGTGAAACTGCTTTTAAGTTTTTAACATTTTCCTATGACCAATTAAAGACAGACACTGAACGCTTACAATTATTCTATGAAGCAAGGACAAAGGGCGGAGGAGATATACAAATTACTGAGATTAGAGTTGGCAAATATCGTAAAACCACTGCCCTTAATAAGACAAGAGGACCTTTAGGTATTTTAACTTCACCAAATGAGATACATAAAGTAAGTAAAGGAGTAAAACTGTCAGTTATAATAGAAGCTAGCAAGCAAACTACTAATACTGTAATATTAAAGATTTGTAAGGCTAAGCCTGGTATATCTGATGAAGATTTTATAAACAATGCTTGGAAAGAATATGATGTAAAAAATGGTTTCTCTATAAATAACCAATATGCTCAGTTACTTGATCCAAAAGAAATGGCATCTATGCGGCTATTTGCTAAAACAGATCCTCTCATTATAGGTGAAAAGAATTTTACATCTCATACTAAACAGTATATTAATATACACTGTACCCATACCGGACTCTATTCAATAGTATTGGAGATGAAAGATAAAAAGAAAGATAATGAATACTTAGAAACTCATTGTGCACAAGAAGCTCATGGTAAAGTAAAAAAAATTATAGCTAAGGGGTATCAAGGAGGGCATAGTTTTAAGGGCATAAGTGTCTCTCGTGATAAATGGTTTTTTAAGGTAATTTGAGGTAAAATATAAATGGGATTTTTAGTTTGTGCCGGTGCTACATTACAATGTTCATTTGGGACAACACCTTCTACGCTTATTGTACTGCCTAGGAATATGCTTTGTCCTTTACCAGTAGCAAATATTATGGATCATGTTCCTTTCTTAAATATTTTACCTTTTGGTATGTGTACTACTATATCTAA
>JAMONC010000151.1 GCA_027066725.1 Desulfobacterales bacterium | reverse complement strand
TGTTTAATATCCTTCTTTTTTGTATCTAAAGATAGAATTAAAACTCCAGAACGAGTACGCTCTACATTAACTATATTAAAATTCTCCTGTAAGTCTTTTTTCTTATCTACTAATCTGATCTTATCTCCAACAACAAAATCTAGTTCAGTATCAACTAATATCCCAGTTGTTAAAACATCTAATATCTTACCTGCATATAAACCTGTATTAGGAGCAATTGAAGGATCAATTGCATCTTCAGGATGAGGAGTTTTAATATATGCTGTTGTATGAGGCCTTCCATAAGCACTATTAGCAATCTTTCTAGCTTCATCCAATTTAGAAAAATCATCAATTGCTATTCTAAATGCCTTAACCATTGAAGCTACATAGTGAGCCGGACGAAGTCTTCCTTCTATCTTAAAGGCTTTAACACCTATCTCTGTAAGCTGTGGAACAAAATCTATAAGACAAAGATCTTTCATAGAAAAAAAATATCCAAATTTATTTTTTATCGAATATCTCCTTCTACATGGCTGAACACATTTACCGCGCATGCTAGACTTTCCACCTAAAAAACTACTCATAAGACAAAGTCCAGAGATACTAAAACAAAGAGCCCCTGCTACAAATATCTCAATTTCTGCTCCCTCAACTCGGCAACATGCCTTTATCTCTTCTAGCGTAAGTTCTCTTGCAAGAACAACTCTTTTAAAGCCTAGCTCTTTGGCAGTAATTACCCCTATACTATTGTGGAATCCCATTAATGTACTTGCATGAAGTTCAATATTTGGAAAAAATTGCTTGCATAGATATAATACACTTAAGTCTTGAATAATAAGTCCATCTGGTTTTATTTGATTTAATGCACAAAGAAGATGTATTAATTCTTTTATCTCACTTTCTTTTACTAAAGAATTTAATGTTACATAGATCTTTTTATTATATTTATGAGCAGTTTCTACTAATGAATACATCTCATCTAAATCAAAATTAGGAGCAAGATCTCTAGCATTAAGACTTTTTAATCCTGCATAAAAGCTATCTGCTCCATTATCTAATGCTGCCCAAAAACACTGCCATGAGCCAACAGGAGCTAATATTTCAGGTTTATTTTTGTTATTATGTTCCTCTCTCATTATTACCTTACCTATACTATGGCCCATAAAAAAAGCCGGCCATTTACAGCCGGCTCTATTATACCTAAGTTGTTATATTAAATATTTATTAATGATGAGCCTCTTCATAACCTAAAATCATAGCCTTAAAGTGTGCCCAGAAGGTGTGGCCTAAAGTACACAAGTATACATGGACCATTAAGAAAGCTGCAAAACAGTATGCTAATATAAGATGTATTGCATCTATTACTTGTACTCCTCCAAATGCATCCATTATGGGCTTAAATTGTTTAATATCATAAAGCATTACACCTGTTGCTATCTGAATAGGAACTAAAACCAACATAATAAAGAAATAAGCAATCTTCTGCAAAGAATTAAATTTAGCATCTGGTGTTGGCTCAAATGGTGGTGGTTCACCTTTAAAATATTTATATAGATAAAATGCAGCTTGTTGTGGAAGCCCTTCTGTAATATCCTTTTTAGTTGGAACATATATCTTTATTAATTTCCCTGTAAATACATAAAATGCTAACCAAAGGATATAGTCAGCAAGGACCATAAACCCACAGAAATTATGTACAGCTACTGCGGTCTTAAAACAACAAAATAGTTTTATGACACCTGGAAAATGTAGCTGTATCCCCGTTAACACTAAAAGTACAATCCCTAGCGCATGTATCCAATGCCAAATCCTAACTGGAACTGGATGGAGGTAAATCTTATGCTCTGACATTGTCCCTCCTCATCTCTCATTATAAAAATTTTTCTAGGCTGACCAATTTAGGTCAGCCTAGCTTTTATCTGATCATTTTCTATTTAATATGTTTGCTGCGATTACCTATTGTTAAAATCCTAAAGAATGTATGCAATCCAGCAAATGCAAAACCACCCAACAGAATTAGAATACCTAGTATATCAAGCCATCTATAACCAATAGATTTAATTGTATACCAGAGCTGCTCTAAATCCTGCTTTGTAAGCCTATGCTCTCCCAAGAGATAAAAGTCACTTGTACCAACTATCCCGTGTGCACCTGTTAGCACAGTTCTGTCAAGAGGAAGTGTTTGTATACCACCATTTGCCTCTGGTATCTCAAGCAAGACCTTTGAGTAAAACGGTGCGTTAGCAGAGTGACATATTGTACAATCCTTGGCTTTAAGCCCTTTATCTGTAAAGTTATGAACTGGCTTTAATACAACCAAACGAACTCCCATACAAACCGCTTTAAGATCCATCTCAGCTAACTTAGACCTATGAGAATTTAATACCTTTAGGAAAGAGGCCAGCTCAAAAGCACTTACCTTACCATTTGAATTCTTCTCAATATATTTACTTATATCTACCTTAGACTTACCAAGTATTTTAGCAAGCTCTTGATAGCCTAAGTATACAGTCTTC
>JAMONC010000150.1 GCA_027066725.1 Desulfobacterales bacterium | reverse complement strand
AACCATAAATACCCATTGCAAGACCTGCCTCTTCTTTTGGGAAAACTAAAAAAAGTATGGTCATAGATATTGGGACTATAAGTCCTTCGCCTATCCCTTGAATTAACCTTCCTATAAGCATTTCTGTTAAACTTGTTGCTTGTCCACATATAACACTCATCGTCAGGAAAATAACCATACCCAACATATAAACAAATCTATAAGAGGTAGCTGCTCCAAGCCATCCTACAGCGGTCATAGCAACAGCAGAACCAATCATATAAGCAATAATAACCCACTGAATACCATATGTGTCTGTATTAAGTGCAGCTAACATCTTGGGGATAGTAATATCAACAATAGTTGTATCTAAAAGAGTCATAAAGGTACCTATCATTACTATAATAGCTGCAATCCATTTGTATGAAATCCCAAATACAGGATCAAACTCTTTAGCCACCTTTATGACCCCCCCTTAAGTAATTATATTCTTTTATTTTTTACTTTTTTCTTTGAGAATACCAATTTCTACACTCATACCTGGAGCAAAGGTTACGTTGTAATCTTTTGTAAAGACTATTTTAATGGGAAGTCTTTGTACTACCTTAGTAAATTCACCAGCAGTAACATCTCTAGGAATTAAAGCAAACTTAGCTGCTGCTGCAGGAGTAATGCGAACAACCTTTCCTTTAAATTTTTTCCCAGGATAGGCATCAACCCATATATCTACAGGACAACCTACATGAACACCATCCAACTTTGTTTCTTCAAGGTTAGCCATTACGTAAATATCTTTGAGATTGTAGATTGCAAAAATGGGTTGGCCTGCAGCGACAAAATCTCCCACATCTAAAAAACGTTTTGCGACGATACCATCTATGGGAGACCTAATAATAGTATGTAAGTAGGCGAGTTTTGCCTTATAAAGCTTTCTTTCATATACCTTAACAGATGCCTTTGCAACACAAAGTGCCTTTTGGGCTAAAATAACTTGCTTTTTAGCAAGTACGATCTCTTCTTTTAATGATAATGCACGGGATAAAGCCTCCTTAGCTGCCTTTACTGCTTCTTTTGCTTGAATATAAGCTGTTTTTTGGGCATCATATTTACTTTGAGCTACAGCATGTTCTTTTAATAATGCCTTTAGCCTATTAAAATTCTTTCTTGCCAAACTAAGTCTTGATTCTGCAGCACTTAAATTTGCTTTTGCTGTCTTTATGGTGGTATAAACTTTATGTTTTGTGAGAATTAGCGCGGCTTGAGCCTTTTCTATAGCGACCTTTGCCTCTTCTTCTTTACACTTAGCCTCCTCTAGTCCAGCCTCCCTTATGGCAACAGCGGCTTTATAATCTTTAGGATCAATTATAGCTAAGATTTGTCCTTTTTTCACATGCTGGGCAGTAGTTACAAAGATTTTTTGTATATGTCCACTTACCAGTGGTGTAATATCAATTATATCTGATGATATAAATGCATCATCAGTAACTGCATGAGTGAATCTATAATAGAGCCACTTAGCACCCCAAAACCCTCCAATTATCAATACTATTATAAGTAGTATTGAAAATATTATTTTTTTAGTAGAACTTGCCTTATTTGAAGACCTCTTTTTGCTATCATTATTGAGTCTTTTGTTCCCCATTTACCATTCCCCTTTTAACTAATCAGAAATTTAAATTCAGATTTAGAATCTAAATTTCTCGAAATTTTTATAAGTCTTACAATAAATAAAGTCAATCAATAATTTCACATTTAACTCCAGTTACTTTTGAATCATTAAGGTTTTCAAGACGTTTCTCTTTAGCATTTGAATCATAGAAAAATATTAACAAGGGAAATACACAAAGGACTATAATCGCTAATATCTTAAATACAGATTGATATGCTATACAATAAGCGTGCATCTTTATATACAAAGACATTAAATAATTAGAAAGTATTTTACTCTGTGCTTTTGTAAATCCCTTTGAATGGAAAAATGCCATTGCCTTTAAATATGCCTGAATAAATGTTTTAGAACCTGGGGATGTATTATATGAATAAAGGGAAAAATAATATCCTGCTTTTCTTTGAAGCATAGTAGTAGCAAAAGCGGTTCCTATACAACCAGCAATTAACCTTGTAACATTAAATATAGAAGAGCCCCTGTTTACCTTTTCATCTGGAAGGGAATTTAATGCCTTTGATGTAAGGGTTGGGAATAACGGACCAATAGGGAATCCCCATAGCATAAACAATATTATTACCATGAGTTTAGAAGTATATAAGTCTAAAGAGCCCAACATATATGTAGAAATACTAAGTAAAATAACACATACTAGTGAGACAGGTCTTGCACCTAGTTTATCAGATAATATCCCACCAATAATAACAGAAACACCCATTGCTAGAGAACATGGAAGCATTGCAAAACCAGCTAAAAGAGTTGTATATCCCCTTAAAGACTCCATATATAAAGGCATCAAATAAAAGCTTCCATACATTGCCCCACCAAAAATGAACCTGCCAGCAGTACCTATTGTAAAAAGTCTGTATTTAAATAGCTTAAGTTCCCAAAGAGGGTATTTATAGACAAATTGCCAAATGATGAATAATATTCCTGAAAAAAGGGCTATGAGCATCATCTTTATTATAAAATCTGAAAATAGCCAGCCTTTTTCTTGCCCTTTTGTTAAAAAGGTAATTAGTGAACCTAAAAAAATAGCAAGAAGTATAAAGCCAAGCCAATCAAAATCTTTAGCCTCTGTACCCTCTGGTTTATGTTCTTCCAATAAGAATGTAGCCAATAAAAACGCTATGATACCAACTGGTATATTTACATAAAATATCCATCTCCAATTTAGATATTCTGTTAAAAGTCCTCCTATAGTTGGTCCCAAAGCAGGAGCAAAACTAGCTCCCAAACCATAAATACCCATTGCAAGACCTGCCTCTTCTTTTGGGAATGATAAAAGAAGTATGGTCATTGATATTGGTACAATTAAGCCCTCTCCAATGCCTTGAATCAATCGTTCTAATATCATCTCACCAAGGCTTGTTGCCTGACCACAAAATGCACTAGCTGTCAAAAATATCACCAGCCCCAGGATATAAACAAATTTATAGGATGTTACATCTCCAAACCAACCTACAATAGTCATGGCTATAGCAGAGCCTACCATATAGGCAATAACTACCCACTGAATACCATAAATATCTGTATTTAAAGCGGGAATCATCTTAGGAATTGTAATATCAACAATAGTTGTATCTAAAAGGGTAATAAACATACCCAGCATAACAACTAAAGCAGCAACCCATTTATAGGAATTATTAATATCTCTCATGGAGTAAAATCATCCATAGGCTTTAATAAATTTCTAGAAATATAAATTCAGATTTTGAATCTAAATTTTTTGGAATCAAAAAGCAATATATTTCAATTATAAACAATATTTTTTATTGACTTTTTATAAATAATAAAATACAATTTAATTTAAGAATTATTCTTAAATAATAGGAGATAAAAATGATCAATGAAATAGAGGAACTAAAACAACAAAGAGATATAGTAAATAGCATAGATTGGAACATGACTCCAGAAAAGGCTATTGATATGTATTTAGAATGGGGAGCAGGTTGGTGCAGGGGAACAGAATTTGTAAAGGGCAATGAAGAGTCATATTATTTTGTCATTTATGATTGGGAAAAGCCTGCTAGTGCAACTCTTATAAAGAGAAATACAAAAGAAGTGGAAGAACTAGCCAAAATTCCTATAGATCCATATTTTATAAATATTGCTCGTGATAGGTTTGGGACAAAAGCAGGTGTTGGTGTCTATCCCTTACCAGAAGAATTAAAAAAATGGTTAACTGAAAGACTCTCAGTCCTATAGCCTCTCATTTATACCCAAAAAAGGAGGTAGATTTACTACCTCCTTTTTTATTTATCCCCTCATTTTATTCTTTATTTTACATTTATTATTGTATGATCCTATAAAATTTTATATTTATAGTTTTATAAACATAACAAATTTTGGGGGTTGGTGTGAAGCATTATCTTATTACTCGTATGCCCAATGAACCCGGTGCTCTACATAAAGCTGCTAAAATTATTCGTGAACATCATGGCAATATCTCAAGAATACATTATGATAATAGAATAGATCCTCATACTACTTTTTTCGAAATCGATGTTCCTGATAATAAGGCATTTAAAAAAATAATTGAAGGGCTTCATAAAATAGGATACTTACAGGAAACCCTTGAGCCTATAGGCTTTTTAAAATTTAATGTTTACTTACCTAACAGGCCTGGTGCCCTCTTCGAATTCCTAAACTATACAACATCAGCCAACGCAAACATAGCCTTCTTAGACTTTGATGAAAAAGGTAAGCATCCAGATAGATTAACAGTAGCACTTACTATAGAAAGATCATCTATTATAGAGAAATTATTAAATAATCTAAAATCTAAATACAGAATAGAAATTCTCGAATATGATCCTCAGGCAAAACAGCTTGATAATACAGTTTTTTATATAAAATTTGCTCAACAACTTAGAGAAATATTAGGAAGCACAGAAGATAAATTTCTTCTTAAACTTTTAAATGATATAAATCATATAGTGCAAGAGCTTACAAATTTAAAACAAGACCCCTTCAAAGTATTTAATAGCATAGTGGAAACAGGGAAACGTCTTAAGGAAACCTCTGAAAATAAATTCTATTCTGATATTCAATCTATAAAACTAAAAGATGACATTAATCTATATTGTTTTCAGTTCCCTTGTGGAGGGAACATTTTTATCTTAAATTCCCCTAAAGATATGATTATGATAGATTCTGGTTTTGGAATTTATCATAATAAATTTGTAGAACTATTTAATGAATTAAATCTTGGTAACCTAAATAGATTATCTCGGATATTTATAACTCATGCAGATGCCGACCATGCAGGAGGAGCAGGATTTTTTAGTTGCCCTTCTTTTATGCATAAGGCTACAAGTGAAGCAATAGACATTGCAAACAGGGCATATGGTTCTAAAATTGAAAATTCTGTATTAGAAGAAGTCTACACTAAACTAATAAATTTGTTTTCAAACTTTAATCCACCTAAAAATCGAGAGATATTCCCCCAAAAGGTCTTAGGATTAAAAAATATATTCCCAATAATTTATACCTTTGAATTTTCAGGATACCACTTTGATGTTTTAGAAAGTCTTGGAGGACATCTTTTTGGACAAGTATACTTTCTTTGCGAAGAACTAGGACTCTTGTTTACAGGGGATAGTCTTATAAATTTTAATAGTCTTACAGAAGACAAAAAAGAATTTGCAACACTTGCTACAATACTTATGACTTCTGTAAACGTAGATTCTGAAATAGCATCAAAAGAAAGAAAAACTTTAATAAATATTGCAGAGGAATTAAACAAAAACCAAAAAAATACAGATCATGGATGTCTTATATGTGCTGGTCATGGAGCTATATCTTCCTTAGACCCATCCCAAAAGCTTATAGTCCCAAAAGAAATAAACCCAATCAGAAAATTTTTATCTAGCCTCTAAACAAAAAGCTAAAAAACCCGACAAGTAGATAGAAGTTATAGATATTATCAATAAAGCTATAGCTCTTTAAAAGCGAAACCCTAAAAAAGAGGAGGTTAGAAAAAAATGGCAAAGTGTGAATTATTAGACACATGTGGATTTTTTAAAAATTTTAAAGGGAATACTGAGGTCATAAAACAAGGATGGATAAAAATGTACTGTGAAGATAAAGCAAAATCAGAAAAATGTGCACGTAAACAGTATCGTAAAAAACACGGACAACCCCCACCAGACAACATGACTCCTACAGGGAAAATGCTCTAAATAAAGAAGGGGAGGAATTTCCTCCCCTTCTTTCTATAAAGATAAAAAACTGCTTATTTAATTAAATATCAAAGTAGAGATAGAATTCATATGGATGTGGACGAAGTTTAACAGGATTGACCTCATTTTCAATCTTGTATTCAATCCACATATCAATAACGTCTTGAGTAAAGACATCACCTTTTAGTAAGAATTCATGATCCTCTTTAAGAGCCTCTATTGCTTCTTCTAATGAACCTGGAGCAGAAGGAATATTAGCAAGCTCTTCTGGTGGAAGATCGTAAATGTTTTTATCAAGAGGTTCACCAGGATCAATCTTATTTTCAATACCATCAAGTGCTGCCATAAGCATTGCAGAAAATGCAAGGTAACCATTACAAGATGGATCTGGAGTTCTAAACTCAAGTCTTTTTGCTTTTGGAGAAGGTGAATACATAGGAATTCTTATTGCTGCACTTCTATTTCTGCTTGAATAAGCAAGTGTTACAGGTGCCTCAAATCCAGGAACAAGTCTCTTATAAGAGTTGGTTGATGGATTAGTAAATGCACAAAGAGCTCTACCATGTTTTAAGATTCCACCAATTGCATAAAGTGCTGTTTCAGAAAGCCCAGCATATTTATCTCCTGCAAATACAGGCTCTCCATCTTTCCAAATACTAAAGTGGGTATGCATTCCTGTACCATTGTCCTCAAAGAGAGGCTTTGGCATAAATGTTACAGTGCGGCCATGACGATAAGCTACCATCTTTAAGATATATTTAAACCAAAGTAGCTGATCACCCATTTTTACTAAGGGTTTAAAGCGCATATCAATCTCTGCTTGGCCTGCTGTTGCAACCTCATGATGCTGGCACTCAACATCAATACCAACTTGCTCAAGAGTAAGAAGCATCTCACTTCTCATATCCTGGAATTTATCCATTGGAGGCATTGGGAAATAACCTTCTTTATGTCTTGGCTTATAACCAAGGTTAGGGCACTCATCTCTACCAGAATTCCAGATACCTTCAATTGAATCTACTTCATAGAAGCAACCATTGCTTGCATTATCAAAACGAACATCATCAAAGATAAAGAATTCTGCCTCAGGACCAAAGTATGCAACATCACCTACTCCTGTGCTCTTAAGATATGCTTCAGCCTTTTGTGCAACATTTCTAGGATCCCTTGTATATCTCTCTCTTGTAACAGGGTCTACAATGTTACAAATAAGTGCTAAAGTTGGCACCTCATAGAAGGGATCAATTTGGGCGGTATCGGGATCTGGTACAACAAGCATATCACTTGCATGAATTGGCTGCCAACCTCTAATACTTGATCCATCAAAACCAAATCCTTCTTCAAAGCTTGATTCAGAAAGTTCGCCAATTGGAACACTAAAGTGCTGCCATACACCAGGGAAATCTACAAAGCGTAAGTCAACCACCTTTACTCCCTTTTCTTTGGCTAGCTCTAGGACCTCTTTTGGTGTCATGATTTTCCTCCTTTTATGTGATTTTCAAAATTAACGTTAATATTTTTAATGAAAAAGTTTTTAACATCTTATCTAAAGAAAAACTAGCAAAAAGTGAAATGTTATTCACTTATACATTAATAATTTATCACCTCCTCTTTAATACATAGAGAAGAGACAGTCTAATTTCTTCTTGAAGCTCAGGATCTTCAATCTTTTGCCCCCATCTATCTAACACATAAAATACGTCCACTACTTGATCTACTCTTGGACCTATTTTAGCTCTATATATGTTTATGTTAAATTCTGAGAGAGTTCTAGTGACATCATATAATAATCCTGGACGTTCATTAGCATAAACCTCTATAATAGTATAAAAATCTGAACTCTTATTATCTATTATAACCTCTGTTTTTGCACCAGATCCTTTAGGAATCTTACAAACTCCAACAGGGAAACCTTTATACTCAAGGCGCCTTGCAATACCAATTCTTCCTTCAATTGCCTTAATAAGATCAACCTCTAATGCCTGCCAATCCTGTTCCTCATAAGAAATTGACAAAAAAGATTTTAATTCTAAAAGATCTACTGCTGTACCATCTTTCCATGTAAATATTTGAGCTCCAAGCACTCCTAAATTATGAAGAGCAAGCACTCCACATATTTTTGCCAAAAGTCCTGTACAGTCTCTAGCAATGATTAATAATTGCCAGCAATTACCTTTATCTTCTGGGAAAACAAAACAACATTTGTCTTTTAGTTGAGAAGATATCTTTAAATGATTACATATTTCTTCTGGTGTAAAACTGAGTAAATATTCTTCCGGTAACTTATCTAAATCTTCATCGGCACCCAAGATCTTTCTTATTTGCTGTTTCATCCATTCAACATTTTGTATTCTATCTGGATCAATTAGATCTTTTCTTTCTAAAAGATGCGCAATCTTAAGATAAAGTTCCAATAAAAGTGCCGCTTTCCATTCTCCCCAAACATTTGGACCTGTCGCCTTTGCATCTGCAATAGATAACAAATAAAGCGCGTTTAACCTTTCAGCATCTCCAATATGTCTAGCACACTTTAAGATAAAATTTTCATCATCCAGATCTCTTCTAAGTGCTGTATCCATTAAAAAAAGATGATTTTCTATCAAAAATACTAAAAGTTCAATCTCTTCATCACTAAGCCCCATCCTTGAGCCAATATGAGCAGCCATCCTAGCTCCTCTTTGAGAATGTCCATGTCCAAAGCCTTTACCTATGTCATGTAGTAGTCCAGCCAGTAATAATATGTCAGGATGTTTCAATCTTTTAAATATATCTGATTCAGCATATCTTAATTTTACAAGTTGGGATACTGTCTCTAGACAATGCCTATCAACAGTGTATGTATGATAAACATCATGTTGAGCAAGAGATTCTATATGAGAAAACTCTGGTATATAAGCAGATAAAAGCCCTATTTCAAGCATTGGTTCTAAAGCAAATAAAGGATTTTCAGAAGATAAAATACCTAAAAAGGCATTTCTCATGCGTTTTGAACTACGTGCCTTTTCATCATCTATAAGATTTAGATTAGCTCTAATAAATCTACGAGTGTTATGGTGTACAGGAATTAAGTGTTGAGCACTGTGATAAAAAAGTCTTAAAAATATATATGGACGTTTTTTAGGAAGATCTCTATCTGATAAATATATTTTATTATTTATAATCTCTATACCAGCTTCTAACTCCTTATAAATATTCTCTCTTGGAGGATGAATCGTCTCTAAAACATGTTCAAAAAACAATTGATGAGTTATTGAAAGAACTCTCATGGAACTATAAAGCTTGCTCATAAAGTGTTCAACAGCTAACATTCCATCTTTATCTTTGTGTCCAAAAATTTGTGCAAGCTCAAGCTGATATTCAAAATATAGTCGGTCATTTTTCCTATTACTCAAAAGATGTAGTCTATTTCTTACCTCAATCAACTCATCCCACGCAGACTCTAGGCTTTTTCTTTCATCTATACTTAATAGTCCAGAGGATTCTAATTCTTTTAGTGAATTTAATCCAAAAATAGCCTTAGATGTCCAAAGTACGTTATGGAGGTCTCTTAATCCGCCTCGACTTTCTTTTATATTAGGTTCAAGTAGATAACTGTGTTTACCAAATCGTGAAATACGAGCATCAATATGAGCTAACATTTGTTCAACAAATTCTTTACGTCTTCCCTGTATAAAATGCTCTTTGAACTGGGAAATTAGCTTCTTAAAAAGAGCATCATCACCAGCAATAGCTCTAGCATCTAATAATGCAACCTGAAAAAAGAAATCCTTTTCAGCATCCTTTATACATTCATCTATCATTCTCACACTATGGCCTACATCTAAGGATGCATCCCATAGTGGATATAAAATATTACTTACAATCTCTTCTATACGCTGCTTTTCTAAAGACGAATCATATAAGATTAAGAGATCAATATCTGCATAAGGATGAAGATCTCTTCTCCCATAACCTCCAAGAGCAACTAATGTAAGTTTTTCACCTTTTATTACATTTTTGTTAAAACTTTCTGACAAATATGAATCAAATTGTAAAGAATACTGCCTTAATAATTTTCGTCCTGTTAGTCCTTGTCCCCATAATTGTTTTAAGGCATTATCTTTAATTGGGGGAAATTTTAATACTTTTTTAGAAATATCTTTTACCAAATGCACAATAACTTACTTCCCCGTTATTATTAAGTATCAAAAAATTTTAAACATTATCTACTAGATATGGCAAATGTTATGCCATATCTAGTAGATGTTAAATATGTAAATATAAATTATATAGCTTCTTTACCTCTTTCTCCTGTCCTTACTCTTACTACCTCTTCTACAGGTAACACAAATATCTTACCATCACCTATCTTACCTGTATAAGCAGCCTTACGAATAGTCTCTACAACTTGGTCTACCAAAGAAGCCTCTACAATTATTTCCATTTTTACTTTAGGGATAAAATCTACTACATATTCTGCACCACGATATACTTCTTTATGACCTTTTTGACGTCCATAGCCCTTAACTTCTGAAATAGTCATACCTTTAATACCAATTTCATTTAGTGCATCTTTTACATCATCTAATTTAAAAGGTTTTATTATTGCCTCTATCTTTTTCATTCAAGCCTCCTTTTACAATCTTGTAAAATCTATGTTAGATATTGTAACCAATTTCGCTGTGCTGTGTAATATCCAAACCCTGGACCTCTTCTTCTTCTGTTACCCTTATACCTATAATTAAGTCTAATATCTTGAGAATAATAAATGTTGCAACAAAAGAAAAGACCACAGCAGTAGATGCTGCAATTAATTGTACAATAAATTGATGGGGATTGCCGTAAAATAAACCATTTGCCCCACTAGAATTTACTGCCACAGTAGCAAAAAGTCCTGTTGCAAGAGCCCCCCAAAAGCCACCTACACCATGTACACCTACAACATCAAGAGCATCATCATAGCCAATTTTACCTTTTAGTAAAACAGCACAATAACATAGTACACCAGCAACCAAGCCTATAATAAGTGCTCCAATTGGAGTTACAAAACCACATGCAGGTGTAATTGCAACAAGTCCTGCCACAGCACCAGAAGCTGCACCTAAAGAGGTAGGTTTACCTTGATATATCCATTCAGCAATAAGCCAAGAAAGGGCTGCAGTTCCAGTAGCAACTTGTGTTGTAAAAAATGCCTCTGTAGCACATTTCCCTGCTGCTAAAGCACTTCCAGCATTAAATCCAAACCAGCCAAACCAAAGCATACCAGCTCCAAATATTGTCCAAGTAAGATTATGAGGATGAAAAGCCTCTCTACCGTAGCCCTTTCTTCTACCAATTACAAGAGCTGAGGCAAGTGCAGCAGCACCAGAGCTAATATGAATAACTGTCCCACCTGCAAAGTCTAAAGCACCTAATTTCCCTAACCAGCCACCTCCCCATACCCAGTGACATAATGGGAAATAGACTATTGTACTCCATAAAATTACAAATATGAAAAATGCAGAGAATTTCATCCTTTCAGCAAAAGCTCCTGTTATAAGAGCTGGAGTAATAATAGCAAACATTAGCTGGAATGCGCAAAAGAGAAGATGAGGTATAGTCTTTGAGTAAGGTCCAGGATTAAGGCCTACGCCATTTAAAAATGCCCACTTTAAATTACCTATTATACCATTTACATCAGGCCCAAATGAAAGGGAATATCCATATAACACCCAAAGGACTGTTACTATTCCCAAACAGATAAAACTCTGAAGCATAGTAGACATAACGTTTTTCTGCCTTACTAACCCCCCATAGAAAATAGCTAGCCCTGGAGTCATAATCATAACCAAGGCTGTTGCCGCAAGCATCCATGCAGTATCACCTGTGTTAATCATCTTGCATATACCTCCTATTTATTTTTTAACTAGACATTTTTGTAGCTAAAAACTACAGGATTGTAGATATAGCAGAA
>JAMONC010000149.1 GCA_027066725.1 Desulfobacterales bacterium | reverse complement strand
GTAAGATTTGAGAGTGATGAAGTAGTATTAAAGATAGGTAAGAGGAGATTTTTAAAGGTTATTTTTTCCTAAACTTTAGGAGGAGGTCATGCATCATCATAATTTATCTAAAAAGTATTTTGAAAAGGCAAAAGAGGTTATTCCCGGTGGAGTAAATAGCCCTGTTAGAGCATGTAAGTCTGTTGGTTGCGATCCTGTTTTTATAGAAAGGGGCGAGGGTTGTTTTTTATATGATGCAGATGGAAATAAATATATAGATTATGTGTGTTCTTGGGGGCCAATGATTTTAGGACATTGTCATCCAGAGGTATGCGGTGCAGTAAGTGAAGCAATGTATCAAGGAATGAGTTTTGGAGCTCCAACATGGAAGGAAGTAGAGCTTGCAGAAAAGATTGTTTCTATGGTGCCCTCTATAGAGAAGGTAAGGCTTGTAAATTCTGGTACAGAAGCAACAATGAGTGCTATAAGGTTAGCCCGTGGCTATACAGGTAGAAAAAAGATTATCAAGTTTGATGGTTGTTATCATGGCCATGCAGATTCTTTTTTAGTTAAGGCTGGCTCTGGTGTAGCTACTTTAGGTATACCTGGTAGCCCAGGAGTTCCAGAAGAGATAGTTTCAAATACAATAGCACTTCCTTACAATCAACTTGATCCTGTTAAAGAAGTTGTTAGTAAGCAAGGGGAAGAGATTGCTGCAATTATTGTAGAGCCTGTTGCTGCTAATATGGGAGTTGTGCCTCCTAGTGAGGGATTTCTTGAGGGATTAAGAGAGATTACAAAAGAATATGGAATTCTTCTTATATTTGATGAGGTAATAACAGGCTTTAGATTAGCACCTGGTGGGGCACAACAATATTTTAATGTAATGCCAGATATTACATGTTTAGGTAAAATTATTGGTGGTGGTATGCCTGTTGGTGCTTACGGGGGTAAAAAAGAGATCATGGATTATATTGCCCCAGATGGACCAGTATATCAGGCAGGTACACTTTCTGGTAATCCTCTTGCTACAGCAGCAGGGCTTGCCACATTAAATGTACTTTCTAGGGCAGGGATATATGAGGTTTTAGAGGAAAGAGCTAGCTTTTTAGCAGATGGGATTAAAGAGCGGGCTAAAAAATATGGCATTAAGTGTCAAGTTCAATCTATTTCTTCTATGATGACCTGTTTCTTTGGAGTTAGTGATCCTGTTAAAGGGTTTAGTAGCGAGTTAGATACAGATATGTATGCCAAATTTTATAGATTAATGCTTGATGCGGGGATATATGTGGCACCTTCTCAATATGAAGCCTCTTTTGTAAGCCTTGCTCATAATTGGGATGTGATAAATAAAACATTAGAAGTTATAGATAAGGTATTTAAGAACCTTTAAAAATAGGCACTATTGATATGATGAAAAATGAGTAGAAATTCATTGACACGTTAGTCTACTCATGCTATGAATTACACGATTCATATTAGAAGGAAAGTTTTGAAGGAAAAGAAGTTCTTTTAAAATTGGGAATGACTAATTTTAAATTTTTGGGAGAGGAGTAGATATCTGGGTAGTCTTAAAGAAGAATTTGCTAGTCTATTTAGAAGTATGAGTAATGCTATGACCATTGCGTTGGCAGTGGTCATGTCGACCTTTGCAGGTCTTTTTACTGGATATTGGTTAGATAAAAAGGTTTTCCATGATAAGACTTTCCCATGGTTGACGATTATATTCTTTTTATTTGGACTAGCAGGGGGAGCAAAAAATTTTTTTATTTTAAGTAAAAGATTTTCTGAAGAGTTAGAAGCGCAAGATAAAAAGAAATATCAAGACAATAATAAGAAAGATGACAATCATGACAAGGATAGCCCAAATACTTAAAGGAGATTTTGATACAGATTTTATTACTATGTTTCACTGGGTAAACTGGGCTATTTTTATTGTTTTAGTTATAGGAGCCTTTCTGTTTTTTGATATGAGGACTGTATCCGGAGTTTTTTTAGGCTCTTTTATTGCAACTATAAATTGTATAGGACTTCATAAAGATTGTTCTAGGCTACTTAGAATGCGCAGTATGGCTGCATATTTTGGAGGATTGGCGGTTAGGTTAGGATTGATAGTGCTAGCTGTAACTGTTATTTTTTTATTTTTTAAGCAGTTTGTTTCTACAATAGGTTTTTTGGTTGGATTGTCGGTTGTTATAGTTAATTTTTATATATGGGTGTTAGGGATTTTAATTTTTAAAGTATTAGGCAATAGGGAGGCTGTGTAACATGGTTGAACCAATTTATTTTTTAAGTCTCATTTTAGAGGCTTTTGGCTTGCCAGGCTACGGTACGCCAAATAGTCCAAGTGTTTTGGCTCAGGTATTAGCCCCTTATATGCAGTATAGTTATTTGGCTTTTATTATTTGTATTATTCTAGGGGTGCTTGGAGCATCAAAATTAGATTTAATACCTAAAGGACTCCAAAATATTATGGAGGCTTTTGTTGGTGGTGTATGGGATTTTATCTATGAACAGACAAATCGTGATAAGAAACAAGCAGAGTTAATTTTCCCGATTAATGCTACCTTTTTGTTTTATATAATGATTTGTAATTTTATGGGATTGATCCCTGGCTTTGCATGTCCTACCGCAAATCTAAATGTTACATTAGGGCTTACTGCTATTGCAATAGCAACTTATCATTTGTTAGGACTTAGATTCCATGGGATTAAATATTTTAAACATTTCTTAGGACCAATTCTTTGGATGGCTCCAATTATGTGCCCCATTGAAATATTTAGCCATGTTGGAAGAATAATTTCTTTGTCAATCCGACTTTTTGGTAACATGGTATCTAAGGAAATTTTATTGAGTCTATTATTTATGCTTGCAGGTCCATATTTAGCACCTCTACCAATTATGTTGTTAGGTGTTCTTGTTTGTATATTGCAGGCATTTATTTTCTTTGTGCTTTCAATTTGTTATGCAACAGAGGCAATGGCACCAGCACATTGTGATCATCACGATTAATTTAAGCTGGTGTTTAATAGGGAAGAAGGCCTAAAAAATTTAAGGGAGGTTTAAGCCGTGAAGAAGGTTACAGTTATTTCCATCTTAACCATGGTAATGGTCCTTGGTTTTGCAGCTCTTGCAATGGCTGCAGGTGCAGGAGACCAAAGTGCACTTGTAGCAAAAGGTGGCCATATCGCATTCTTAATGGCCATGTCAGTTCTTGGTTCTGCAGTAGGTGTTGGAGTTGCAGCATCTGGATGCGGTGTTGGAATGGGTCACTGTGCTAGAGGTTGTATGGAAGGTACTGCTCGTAATCCAGAGTTAGCCGGTAAATTAACTGTTACAATGTTTATCGGTCTAGCTCTTATCGAGGCATTGACCATTTACGCACTTGTTGTTGCACTTATTGCTCTTTATGCAAACCCATTATTACCAAAACTTATGACAATCTTTGGTCTTAGCTAATAGATTAAGTTTATAAGATATCTTTATCCTTAGTAAAAAAGGAGGGCTTAAAAGTCCTCCTTTTTTATTTTACTTCTTGCTTATAGCTTCCTATAATCATAGGAGAAATGATTATGAAAGGAGGCTATATGAAAAAGGCAGCCTTTTTTGAGGTTTTGGATGATAAAAAGGTAAGGTGTCGTCTTTGTAACCACAATTGCATTATTGCTCCAGGGAAGCGGGGTATTTGTGGCGTAAGGGAGAATCAAGATGGAGTCCTTGTTAGTTTAGTATATGGAAGACTTGTCGCATTAAGTGCTGATCCTATTGAAAAAAAGCCTCTTTTCCATTTTTTGCCAGCAACTTCTTCTTTTTCTATCTCTACTGTTGGGTGTAATTTTAGATGTCTTCATTGCCAAAATTATCATATCTCTCAATATCCTCATCTTTATAAAGGCAAAATTACAGGAGACTTTTATTCACCTTCTGAGGTAGTAGGGGCGGCAGAGTTAAATGTTTGCCAAAGTATAAGCTATACATATGTTGAGCCTACAATATTTTATGAATTTGCTTATGATTGTGCAAAACTTGCAAAAGAAAGAGGGATTAAAAATGTATTTGTTTCAAATGGATATATGTCTAAAGAGGTGGTTAAAGAGCTTTCTACAGTGCTTGATGCAATCAATATAGATATAAAGGCATTTAGTGAAAAATTTTACAGGGAAGTTTGTGGTGCTAAACTTAAACCTGTATTGGAAAATGTTGCTCTTTTTCATGAACTAGGTGTTTGGGTAGAGGTTACAACCCTTGTTATTCCAGGTTATAATGATTCTCCTCAAGAACTTAAAGAAATAGCTCTTTTTATAAAAGATATTAGTCCATCAATTCCATGGCATGTTACAGGATTTTATCCAACTTATAAGATGCTAGATGTGCCACCAACGCCTATATCTACTCTTAATATAGCAAGACAAATTGGCCTTGATGTGGGGTTAAAATATGTATATCAGGGCAATAGACCTGGTGAAGGTGGGGAGAATACTTATTGTCCTTCTTGTGGAGCACTTCTTATTGAAAGATGGGGCTTTAAGATAGTTGAAAATAAAATCTTACATGGAAAGTGTCCTAACTGTGGAGAAAAAATCGATGGGATATGGGAATAATTTAAAGAGTTGGTGCCGAGGGGGGGATTCGAACCCCCACGGGCGGTTGCCCACCACCCCCTCAAGATGGCGTGTCTACCAATTCCACCACCTCGGCATTTTTGATAATAATATCAAAAAACAAACAGCATCTTTCCTAGCGGGCGTTATTTTAACCATTTAAAAATTTTTCGCAAGGGAAAAATTTTTTCATATTTTATAATTGTAAAATTTCTATGAGGTGTTTACACTTGGCAACGTTTCAGTTTTGTCTTTTTATATTGAGATAGTTTTATGAAAAATAGAGCTATATTTTTAGATAGAGACGGTACAATTATTGAAGAAGTAGGATATTTAAGTAGGCTTTCAGATATAAGATTTTTAGAAGGAGCTGCAGAGGGTATAAAACTTTTTAATAAAGCTCAATTTAAAGTAATAGTTGTTACAAATCAGTCTGGAGTTGCAAGAGGATTTTTTTCTGAGGGCTTTGTACACAAAGTGCATCAAAAGATATCTGAATATCTTTCCCAAAAAGGGGCACATATTGATGCATGGTATTATTGTCCCCATCATATAGAAGGGAAGGTGTCTCAATATAGTTTTGATTGTCCTTGTAGAAAGCCGTCTCCAGGGATGATAAAAAAGGCTTGTAAGGAGTTTAATATCGATCTGAGGCAGAGTTTTGTTGTTGGTGATAGCGAAAAGGATATTAAATTAGCCTTAAATGTAGGTGCAAAGCCTGTTCTTGTTACAACAGGCTATGGTAAAGAGACTTATCAAAAACTTGATCAAGATATAAAAGAAAAATTAGCTTTTAAGGTAGATAGTCTTAAAGAATTAGCCTCATTGATATGCGAATTTTAATAGTAAAGTTAAGTGCCATAGGAGATGTGATACAGAGTCTTTGTGTGGCTTCTGCCCTAAAAAGAGGGATTAAAGATATAGAGATATCTTGGGTTGTATCTGAAGCTGCTTATCCACTTTTGAAGGACCATCCTCTTATAGATCATGTATTTTTGCTTCCAAGAAAACGTTGGGGCAAAATGGGTGCAAATCTTTTTGCTTGGCCCAAGCTTATTGCTGAGATAGGGGAATTTGTATCAGAGATTAGACAAAAAGAGTTTGATGTGGTTGTTGATCTTCAGGGGCTTTTTAAAAGTGGACTTGTTACGTTTATATCTAAATCAAAAAGAAAGGTAGGTTTTCCTAATACTAGGGAGTTTAGCTATATCTTTTTAAACGAAAAGCTTCCTCCATATGATATAGAAAAACATGCCGTATTAAGATATGTTAAAGTAGCTTCATATTTAGGAGGAGATATATCAAAGATAGACTTTCCTCTTGCTATTTCAGAGCACGATAGAGATTATATTGATAGATTGCTTAAAGGATGCGGTGATATTATTGCTCTAAACGTAGGTGCATCGTGGCCCAATAAGAAATGGACTGTTGAAGGATTTTCTGAGTTGGCAAAGGAGATATATAAAAGATGGGGGCTTAGCCCTGTTATTACAGGTGGTAGAGAGGATGAAGAGTTTGCAAATAAGGTGGAAGAAAGGATTAAGGGAGCAGGAACAAGGGTCATAAATTTAGCAGCAAAGACTTCTCTTTTGGAATTAGCTGCATTATTTGAACGATCAAAGGTGGTAGTAACTTGTGATTCTGGTCCTATGCATCTTGCAGTTGCTGCTGGTACACGGGTTGTAGCATTGTTTGGGCCTACAGCGCCATGGCGTACAGGCCCTTTTGGTGATAATCATAAGATAGTAAGAATTAATATAGCATGTAGTCCTTGTTTTAAAAGAAGATGTGACAATCCTAAGTGTATGAAGGATATTTTGGTAAATGATGTGGTTTCTGCAATAGAAGAGGTGTTAAGGGACCAAAAATTTGATAGTATAACCCATATCTTAAACTAAATAATGGAGGCAATTATGGAAAGTATGCCTATTAGTCAACAGTTGTTAGATATATTGGTCTGCCCTAAATGCAAGGGAGATCTTGAGCTTAGTCCAAATAAAGATGGGCTTATATGTCGTAATTGTAAACTAGTTTATGAGATCAAAGACGGAATCCCAATTATGCTTATTGATGAGGCAAAGCCCCTAAAAGATGGAGGTAACTAAGGTTGGTAGACGTTAATTTTAATAGGTTAAAAGGGGCTATTTCTGAATTTAAGAATAAAAAGATATTAGTAATTGGCGACTTAATGTTGGATAGATTTATCTGGGGTAAGGTTTCAAGGATATCTCCAGAGGCCCCTGTCCCTGTAGTAGAAGTGGAAAGGGAAGATTTTTTATTGGGTGGTGCTGCTAATGTGGCTCACAATCTTAGGGCTCTTGGGGCACGAGTTCTTATGGCAGGTGTAGTAGGAGATGACGATAGTGCTGTTAAATTTTTAGAACTTGCTGCTTCATCGGGACTAGATTCAAGTCTTGTTATAAAAGATGAAAGACCTACTACTGTAAAAACTCGTGTTATAGCTCAAGGACAACAGGTTGTTAGGGTAGATAGAGAGTCCAGGGATATTCTTCCTAAACAAACAGAAAATAGACTTTGTAGACTTTTAGAGGAACACTTAGATAGCATAGACGGAGTAGTAGTTTCTGATTATGCAAAGGGAGTTATAAGTAAAGGGCTTATGAACAAGGTACGAGAGCTTTTTGTAGAGAATGGAATACCTGTACTTGTTGATCCAAAGCCTATTAATAAAAAAATTTATAAAGGAGTAAGCCTTGTTGCTCCCAATAATTCTGAAGCACAGGCAATATCAGGAATTGTTATTTCTGATAACTCTTCTTTAGAAAAGGCATTAGAAAAGATATATGAAGAGCTTAGGCTTGAGGCAGTACTTATTACAAGAGGTTCAAAGGGTATGGCTCTTTGGCAGCCTGATAGAGGGCTTCTTTCTATACCGACAATGGCAAAAGAGGTATATGATGTAACGGGTGCTGGAGATACTGTAATGGCAACTCTTGTTCTTTCTAAAACTAGTGGATTAAGCTGGGATGAGTCAGCATATCTTGCTAATGCAGCAGCAGGTATTGTTGTTGGAAAGGTTGGTACTGCTACGGTTACAACTAAGGACTTAATAGAGTTATTAGGAATATAATCTTTTTAGATTTTAGGGGGCAAAATGTGAGTATATTAAAAGAACCTGTGCCTGTTGCTCCTTCATTTAGTATCTTTTCTTCCGATATTACACTCATTGAAACTGCTATAAGTGCTATAGAAAGTAAATATTCTCCTATCTTAATAAAAAGTGAAATTTTCCCATTTAATCAGACTAAATATTACGAAAAAGAAATGGGAGAAGGTCTAAAAAAGATATTTGTTGTTCTTGAAAGGCTTATAAGTCCAATTTTTCTAGTTAATTTTAAGTATTGGGCATTTGATTTTGAAAGAAGATATATGGAACAGGGTAATAGAAAGATAAATATTGATCCTGGACTATTAAGCAGTGAAAAGTTTATTCTTAGTACAGGTAAAAATTATGCTCATAGAATATATCTTGGTAAAGGGGTTTGGGCTGAAGTTACACTTATATTTCAAAAAGGTAGTTTTAGAGTTCTTCCTTGGACCTATCCTGACTATGCAACCCAGTTTTCTATAGATTTTTGGAATAATGCCCGCCAGCTATATCTAGATATTTTAAGATATGGATCAAAAGGCAAGGCCTATGTGGAACTTATTCCTGGATTTTGGCCTTCTTTTTAAAAATATAAAAAGGAGTATTAGATGGGGCTTAGAAGTATGACGACCTATGCTCGTTTTGAGCAAGATATTGGAGATTGGTGGTTATTTATAGAGTTAAAGTCTGTAAATCATAGGTTTTGTGATGTGAATGTTAGATGTCCTAGGTTTTTAATCCCGGTAGAGGATAAGATAAGAAAGTGTGTACAAAAGGCTCTAATAAGAGGCAGAGTAGATGTTTGTATACAGATGGATGCAGGTAAGGAGTCTATACCAGAATTTATTCCAAATATTGAATTGACACGTTCTTATCTACAAGCAGTAAAGGAATTAAGTGATTCTTTAGGACTTGAGTATAATCTAGATATTAGCTCTCTTCTTTCCATTGTAAGAGATGCAATTATATCAAGAGAGGCTGATAGAGATTATGAAGAAATATGGCGGGTTTTGTCCATAGGGTTAAAAAAAGTTTTAGAAGATGCCATATTAATGGCTGAACAAGAGGCTAGCACTCTCTTAGATGATTTAAAAAAACATATTAACATTATAAAAGCATTATTAGAAGAGATTGATAGTAGACGAAATGAACATTTAAGAGAGGCACAAGGGGCACTTTTTAGACGCATAGAGGAATTGCTTGGTGGAATAAAAGAACTCGATATGAATAGACTTCATCAAGAAGCAGCCATCTTAGCAGATAGATTGGATATCACCGAAGAGATTGTAAGGGCAAATAGTCATATTTCTCAGATAGAAGGTATATTATCAGGGGATCCGCCTTGTGGTAGAAGGCTTGATTTTTTATTACAGGAGCTTTTTCGTGAGGTAAACACAATGGCTTCAAAGTCTTGTGATGATAATATCTCGCAAAAGGTAGTAGAAATAAAGGCAGAGCTTGAAATTTTAAGAGAACAGGTACAAAATTTAGTATAATGTTTATGTGCAAAATGGTTGACATTTTTTAAAAAAATAGCCAAAAATAAAGATTAGTTAGATTACTTTAGGGATTAATGGCTGATAATTGTGTTATCTTCCTAAAAAAGGGGAGAAATACTATGGAATGTAAATGTAGATTATTAAACATTGGTTTTGGAAATTCTGTAGTGGCTGAACGTATAGTTGCTATAGTAAATCCTTCTTCTGCACCTATGAAAAGACTTAGAGAGGAAGCTAGAGAAAATAATCGTCTCATAGATGCCACACAGGGGAGGCGTACAAGATCTATAATTGTTACAGATAGTAATCATATAGTACTTTCTGCTATTCAGGCAGAAACAATTGCCCAAAGACTGGCCTCTGATATGTTCTCAAAGCTTGAAGAAAAAGATCCTAAATAGTTAATCCTTTTAATTTTTGCACAAGGAGATCAAGATTCATGACAACAGGGGATCTTTTTGTTATTTCTGCCCCATCAGGTGCAGGGAAAACTACTTTGTTAAAAAGACTTTTCCCCTCACTGAATAATATAGCTTTTTCTGTATCTCATACTACAAGAGAACCACGTCCAAATGAGATTAATGGTAAAGATTACTATTTTGTAAGTGATCAGGAGTTTTCCGAAATGGTGGAAAAAGACATGTTTTTAGAATGGGCGTGGGTACATAATCATCGTTATGGTACAAGTAAAAAAGAGGTTGAAAGACTCTTATCAAAAGGGCAAGATGTTATTTTGGATATTGATGTTCAAGGGGCATTAAATGTAAAGAAAAAAATAAGTAGTGCTGTTTTGATATTCATACTTCCACCAAGTATAAAGGAGCTTGAGAGGCGTCTTAGGAATAGAGGTACAGAGACTGAAGATGAAATATTGCTAAGGCTTAAGAATGCCAAAGAAGAGATAAAGATGGTAGAGAATTATGAATTTGTTGTAATAAATGACTCCTTAGATGAAGCAGTTGAGGGGCTTAAGGCAATTATTATTTCATTTAGGCACAGGCGTTCTAGAGTTCTTTCTAATACAGCTCTTTGTAAGTCATTAGGTCTTTTAGACTGATTACTCTTAATAAAAATCGCTTATGGTACATAATAAAGATAGTAAAAATTTAGATCAGCTTACATTTGTTTGGGGAATCCAGCCTATTTTTGAATTGTTTTCAACCGATCATATAGACAGTATAAAAGCAATATATTCTTTAGAGTCTTTCGGTCGCAAAAAACATCAAAAAAAGCTCCTATCACTAATAAAAAAACATGGATTTAATGTAGAAAAGGTAAATAATTTTAAACAAATAGGACTAAAAAAAGATGTAGTTCATCAAGGGATTTGTCTCTTACTAAAACCTTTTTGGTGGCGAGATCCGAAAGAGATTAATACTCTAAAAGAAGACGCTCTTCTTATAGCTTGTGACAATATTTCTGATCCTCAAAATCTAGGGGCAATTATAAGAAGTGCTCATGGACTTGGGGCAAGTGGAGTAATTTTGCCTAGTAAGTGTTGTGCTCCTATAACAGGAAGTGTTATAAAGGCCTCTTGCGGAGCAGTTTTTAAGATACCCATTTTTAGAATTAGCAATTTAATAAGAGAGTTAAAAGACTTGAAAAATAAAGGATTTTGGGTTATGGGCTTGACTCCAGAGGCTAGAAAACCTATTTGGGATATAGACCTTTGTAAGGCTAGTGTTATAGTAGTAGGTTCAGAAGGCAAAGGAATAAGGGCATTGGTAAAAAGAGTTTGTGATGAGCTTTTAAGTATTCCTCTTATAGGGGATATTGGTTCTTTAAATGCTTCTGTAGCAGTAGCTATTTCCTTGTATGAATCTTTACGTCAAAGATATCTTAAGGTTGAGAGAGGATAAATGATACTCGGATGCTATAAATTCATAGCAGGGGTATGTTATCCTATCTTTAAACCAGCCTTTTTAATAAAGGCTAGGCTTGAAGGTCCAGATAGTCTTTGGGCTGGAAGGCTTGGTGTACTCCCTAAAACAATTTATGAAGGACCTCCTCCTGATCTTTGGCTTCAGGCAGTTTCTGTTGGTGAGGTTAATGTAGCAGAAGCCATTGTTAAGGCTTTAGATCGAATAGCACCAGGATTTAAAATAATAATTTCTAGTTCAACCCCAGCAGGATTCGCAAGGGCACAGTCACTTTTGGGAGATAGATGTGAGATAATCCCATTTCCACTAGATTTCCCACAGGTTGTAAAACGTTTAGCAAAGCAGTTACGTCCTAGAGTTTATGCATCTTTAGAAACAGAACTTTGGCCCAATCTTTTGCATGCTATAAAGGCTAAGGGCTCTAGGATGGTTTTATTAAATGGTAGGATTTCTAAACGCTCTTTTCCTCTCTATAAAAAGATTAGGTCTCTTACTATTCCTGTTTTAAGCTGTTTCTCAAAACTTTGTGCAATTTCTGATATTCATGCCCAAAGGCTTGAGGAGTTAGGTGCTCCAAGGGATAAGATTTTAGTTACTGGTAATGCTAAATTTGAGGGATTACTGGACAGACCTTCTTTTAAAAAGGCAAAGGTTCTTAAAGAAAAACTTTCTATTAGGGAAGATGTGCCTGTTTGGGTTGCAGGTAGCATACGAGGTGGTGAAGAAGG
>JAMONC010000148.1 GCA_027066725.1 Desulfobacterales bacterium | reverse complement strand
TGTAAGAGCAGCTGCAGCTGAAGCGCTTGGCAAGATACAGGATAAACGTGCGCTTAAACCTCTTATATATGCATTAGCTGATCCAGAAAAAATTGTTAGATTAAGTGCTGCAAAGGCATTGGGTAATCTGGGAGATAAAAATTGTATTCCATTTCTAATTGATGCTTTATCAGATAGTAGTCCTTCAGTGCAGGAATCTGCAGCAGAAGTATTAGGGAAACTCGGTGACAAAATAGCTATAAATCCACTTTTAAATCTCCTTAAAACAACTACTAATAAAAATATAAAAGTAAAAGTCATCAAATCCCTTGGGCAATTAAAAGCACAAGAGGCAATATCTGAAATTATAAGATGCCTAAGAGAACAAGATGAAGATATAAAAGAGGCTGCTACAGAAGCTCTTGGAATGCTTGGAGACTCAAGTGCTATCCCTTTTATTATAGATGCATTATCTGATAAAAAGGATTCAGTAAGAGAGGCTGCTGCAGAGGTATTAGGACAACTTAAAGACAAAAAAGCTACACCCGCTTTAATAAAAGCGATTAATGATCCATGTTGGTTAGTTAGATATAGAATAGCTATCTCCTTAGGGATGATAAAAGATAATAGTGCTATAGAACCACTGATTAAACTATTAGATGATCCTAATTGGTCTGTTAGGTGGAAAGCTTGTCAGGCACTAAATATGCTAGAATCTCCCAAAGCTATCCATCCACTTATAGATAAGTTAGAAGATAAAGACTGGCATGTAAGAAAAGAAGCCGCAACAGCCCTTGGAGATTTAAAAGCTATAGAAGCTATAAATCCACTTATAAAACGATTAGAAGATAAAGAAAGATTTGTAAGGCAAGCTGCACAAAAAGCCCTTGTAAAAATTGGAATACCAGCATTAAATGCACTAGTTAAGGCATTAAGCCATAATAATAAATATGTAAGAAAAGAAGCTGCAACAGCCCTTGGAGAGATTAGAGATAAAAATGCCCTACCCTTTTTATTAGAAACCTTAAAAGATAAATATTGGTCTGTAAGAAAAGCTGCAGCAGATGCCTTGGTGGAAATTGGCGACCCTTCTATATTACCTCTAATTTCAATTATTGAAAACATAGTAAAAAAGGGGGCTTAAGCCCCCCTCTTTACTAACTCTATTTATTTTACAACTTTAATTAAAACTCTACCTGTCCTCTTATACCTACGACTAACATGTTATGATTCTCTTTTACACCCTGAGGATTCATAACGAATTGAATATCAGGGCATACGTTTACATGATCATTTATTGCTAAATGATAATAGAGTTCAAAGTGATGCTCATCTCTTGGGCTGAAACCTTCAGCTCTTACGTCATCTCTATAGTTCCCATTAAGGATATTCCAACCATAAGCAAATGCTACATGATCCTTATCACGTCCCCAATAAGCACCGTCCAACTGGAAACCAAGGCTTACTGCATTTTCAATTTTGTTATCAGCTATATCAGGATCAGCCCAGCCCCATCTGGTGAATAAAGTAAGCTCTGGAAGAACTTTCTGATCAAAGGAAATAGCGAAACCAAAGTTTGCATGTCCATAAGTTTCAGTCCAGTCTTCATGGCTCATACCATTTCTCCATGCCATGAAACGATAGTTACCCTCAAGACCAAAAAGCTGTGGATGAATATCTACTTCTGCCATTAAGAATGGATAATCTAATACTTGATTCCAATCTGCATCAGCATCGCCATAGGCTAATCCTATGCTTATTAATTTTGTAGGCTCTGCCCAAAGTGTTGCAGCAAAGCAGTAATCAGGAAACTCTATAGTTGGGTTATTTACAAATATACTAGCTAAGAACTGAGTCTCTTCGTCATCTGCTACATTGTTGGTATCAAAGTTATCAGTAAGATCAACCTTACCAATTTTAAACTTAAATATATTATCTAAAATATTCTGCTGATACCAAAGCTCGCTAACTTCTAGCCCTTGATCACCAATGGCATCTTCATTTAAGGCACCAAATGCATGGTAATATTGATCTGGTCCCTCACCATTTCCTGCCTCAACAAGCATGTATGCATGACCGGTTTTAGCTATGTCTGCATTTACCTCAAAATCTATGGAATAGGTAGCATAGTTTCTGTCATACATTTTTTCACTTTTTAATGTAATAGGGTTGATAGCCCTCTTCTGGCTTACTCCTTGTACAATACCTGTACCTGTTAAACCAATTTCCATGTTTTGGAACCACTGGCTAACATTGCCTACATTTTCAGCGGCGATTGCTGGAATGCTAACAAGTAGCATTGCCAAGATACCCAAAACCGCTCCCAACACCGTGGAAGATCTCCTCCTTCTCATAGCTTGTTACCCTCCTTAATTAACAATTTTTGTTTTTTAATACATTTTACCCATGCTGACCTTACTTATATAGGAGATACTAAAACCTTTTGAGCAAGACCACGACCAAGTGCTAGACGTGTACCTTTTGCCTTAATAATAAAAGGACCTGAATTATTAAGCACCTCAATCTCTTGCCCTACATTAAGCCCCATGGCA
>JAMONC010000147.1 GCA_027066725.1 Desulfobacterales bacterium | reverse complement strand
AGCCAAGGTTCGCCATAAGGAGCCCCTTGAGTATCAAGAGGTAGAGGTACATCACCAGGCACTTGTTGTTGGTGGTGGTGTTGCAGGAATGAGTGCAGCTCTTTCTCTGGCGGATCAAGGCTTTCCTGTATATTTAGTTGAGAAATCTACTGCTTTAGGTGGCCATGCAAGAATGATTACCCGTTCTTGGCAAGGTCAAGAGGTAAGTTTTGTGTTAGAGAGGATGGTTAGTCGAGTTACTGATCATCCAAATATTAAAGTCTTTTTATCTACAAGTGTACTTGAGGTTCAGGGTTCTGTTGGTCAATTTATCACAAAGTTATCAAATGGGCGTACTATTGAGCATGGTGTTGCAATAATTGCAGTAGGAGCACAGGCATACAAGCCAGAAGGTAAATGGAATTTTTACTATGGTAAAGACCAAAGGGTTAAATTGCTTTTAGACCTCGATCAAATATTTTTACAAGATCCAGACCAGTTAAAAGATTTAAAAAGTGCTGTTTTTATTCACTGTGTTGGCTCTAGGGTCCCTGAAAGGCCATATTGTAGTCGTTTTTGTTGTACTCACGCAATTGATCAAGCCTTAAGACTAAAAGAGATAAATCCAGATATGGATATCTTTATGCTTTATAGAGATATCCGTACCTATGGACAAAGAGAAAGACTTTATCAAGAAGCAAGGTCAAAAGGTATAATCTTTATAAGATATGACCTAGATCATATACCAGAAGTTAGTAAACAAGAAGATAGTCTTATAATTACAGCCTTTGATCCCATACTTAAAACAAAAATCAGACTTAATGCAGACCTGTTAGTGCTTGCAACAGGTGTTGTCCCAGGTAAATCCTCAAAAGAGATTGCTAAGCTTTTTAAGTGTGCAGTTGATAGTGAGGGATTTTTACTAGAGGCTCATATGAAGTTAAGGCCTGTTGATTTTGCAACAGATGGAGTGTTTTTAGCAGGCCTTTGTCATTATCCAAAACCAATTGATGAGTCTATCTCTCAGGCACAGGCAGCAGCAGCAAGGGCAGCAACGATTCTTTCTAAACAAGCAGTTGAAGTAGAAAGCATAGTTGCACAGGTAAATCCTTCTAAATGTACTGGCTGTGGGCTTTGTTCTAAAGTATGTGCCTATCAAGCTGTTAAAGTAAATGAGGTAAGTAAAAAGGCAGAAGTAGATGTAGGGCTTTGTAAAGGGTGTGGGGCTTGTGTAGCAGGTTGTAGATGTGATGCGATTACCCTTTTAAATCTTGGTAACGAACATGTTATGGCAGCAGTTGAAAGCTGCATGGAAGAATAAAAAGAAGGATTATAGATATGGCATCTAATAAAGAAGATAAAAATAATGTAGGCTGGCAGCCCAAGATAGTAGCATTTTTATGTAACTGGTGTAGTTATGCTGGGGCAGATTTGGCAGGTATTAGTAGATTTCAATATCCACCTAACATAAGAGTAGTTAGAGTGCCTTGTTCTGGGAGGGTAAGTGCAAACTTAATATTAGATGCACTTAAATCTGGTGCAGATGGTGTTCTTGTATCTGGTTGTCATCCTGGAGACTGTCATTATATATCTGGGAATCTTTATGCAAGAAGGCGTTTTGCCATTTTAAAGAGCTTTTTGGAATTTATTGGTATAGAACCGGATAGGATTCATTTTGCATGGATATCTGCATCAGAAGGTGAACAATTCGCTAAGCTTGTAACCGAAGTTACAAAACGGGTAAAGGCCTTAGGTCCTGCAACAAAGCTTGTCAAAAGGCTACCGGAGGTATGAGATGAAAGCGTTTAGTGAAAGAATAAAAGAAGAAGCAAAAAGGCTCTTAGAGCAAAAGGAGGTGGAAGCCTTTATAGGATTTTCTAAAGGTAGCCTTCCTATGACAACAAGGCCCTTTGTTGCAAGGACTCCAGAAGATACAGAAAAGCTTGTTTTTAATAGTTTTTGTGTAATGAATTTAGCAAGGTATCTTCCAGAAGTATTAAAGTCCCTTGAACCACAAAGGAAACCCCAAGATCCTTTACCTAAAGGACCGTTACCAAAAGTTGGAATATTAGCGACTGGCTGTTGGTCTAGAAATATCGTTGTTCAGATTCAAGAAAATCAGATTGATAGAGATCGGGTTGTAATTGTTGGAATAAAAGGTGCTGGCATGATAGATAAAAGGAAGGTATTTGCACATGTAGGAGAAAAAGAGATAAGTGCAGTAGAGGAGAAGGAAGATAAAATTATTGTAAAGGGACCTGAATATGAAGTTAAGATAGCAAAAGAAGATGTTCTTAGAGATAACTGTCAAGCATGTGTACATTTTGATCCTGTAATATATGACATTTTACTTGAAGCACCAGGTGCACATGAAAGAGAGCCCAAAATAGAGAGATTTAAACAAATAGAGGAGATTGAAGCACTTAGCATAAATGAGAGATGGGCTTGGTTTACAAAAGAGATAGAAAATTGTATAAGGTGTTATGCATGTAGAAATGCATGCCCCCTTTGTTATTGTCCTACCTGTTTTGTTGATGATTCAAGACCTCAGTG
>JAMONC010000146.1 GCA_027066725.1 Desulfobacterales bacterium | reverse complement strand
CTAATAGAAACCTTGAAGAGGCAATAAGAAAAGGTGAGTTTAGGCAGGATTTGTATTATAGATTTAATACATTTTCCATAAAACTTCCGCCTTTAAGAGAAAGAACTGTAGATATTCCTTATTTAGCCTATCATTTCCTTACTAAGGCAGAGACAAAATTAAACAAGCGTCTAAAAGATATTACTCCAGAGGCAATGGAGCTTTTGATGAACTATGATTGGCCTGGTAATGTAAGGGAGTTAGAAAATGCTATAGAGCGTGCAGCAATTGTCTGTAAGGATGGTATTATAAGGGCAAAAGATCTCCCCATAAGATGTTTAGATAATATAGATACTAATCAAGGTAGTGAGTTTAAAAATGGCTCTGATTTTAGATCAGTAAGAGAAAGGATTATATCTGATTTTGAGAGAAAAGAACTCATGCACTATATAGAAAAGGCAGGTGGCAATATATCAAAGGCAGCAAGACTTTCTGGAATACCAAGGAGGACCTTTTATAGGCTTATGAAAAAATATGGACTTTAACCACTACAAAGTATTGGCAAAAGACCTTTTAGTCCACCAATTATAAATTCTACTGCTATGGCAGTTAAAAATAAACCCATAAGGCGTGTAACTATATTTATACCGGTTCTTCCAAGCATTTTTGCAATGGGATCTGCAAGACGAAGTACTAACCAAACAGCAAGCCCAACTAATATACAAAAGGAAGTTAAAATGAATTTATCTATTATACTATTCATCTCATGTGAAAAAACAATTACAGTACTTATTGCCCCAGGACCTGCAAGAAGGGGCATTGCAAGAGGAACCACTCCAATACTTTCTTTATCTGCTGCCTCTTCTGCTTCATCTTCTGTATGTCTTGTGTCACCATGTTTTGCATGCATCATTGCAATAGCCATAAAGAGGATGAGAATTCCTCCAGCTACTTTAAAAGCAGGTAGACTTATTCCAAATCCATGTAAAATAGGAAGTCCTGCAAATACAGAAACAGCTAATATAATTGCAACTGCACTTCCACATACAAAAGCTGTATGGTGTCTAAAGTCTTCTGGTTGTGATTCAGTCAAAGAGACAAATACAGGTATAGCACCAACAGGATTTACTATCACAACAATACTTGTCAATACATTTGCATAGTAGGACCAACTATGTAACATGGTTATACTTCTATCCTTTATTTTTTATTAAAATCTATTTATAAATAGCGATTATTAATATTGGACCTAACTATTAAAGTGTCAATAGGTAGGAAGACAATATAATGTAGTCAAATTTTGGTGGAGATGGCCGGGATCGAACCGGCGACCTCCACGTTGCGAACGTGGCGCTCTCCCAACTGAGCTACATCCCCGTAACTGATGAA
Source organism: Desulfobacterales bacterium (assembly GCA_027066725.1). Taxonomy (GTDB): domain Bacteria; phylum Desulfobacterota; class Dissulfuribacteria; order Dissulfuribacterales; family JAMONC01; genus JAMONC01. The sequence goes on along the minus strand of JAMONC010000146.1, from coordinate 1,169 downwards.
TGTCAAAATAAAGCACCAATTTTGTGGTGTCAAGAAACAGCGACTTATTTTAAAAAATAAGATAGGATACGAAAATTTTTATTGAAAAAAAATGATATTTTATACAAAATAATGATATATGTTTTCTGCGACTCTTGGGGTATATATTATTTGCCAACCTAAGCCTATGAGGAGGGGTTATGTCTTCCTTTGTTAAACTGCCTTGTTGGGAGATTAGTCGTTGTAATGCAAAAAGGTTTAATTGTGAAGCATTCCAAAATCCTGATATCCCTTGCTGGGAATTAGTCAAAATGAAAAATGATTATAGAAAGTTTAATCATATTTGTACAGAATGTATCGTATATATACTGAAAAATTGTCCTTGCGATCTATCTCAAAAAGAGATGAATTCTATTTTGAGTTATAGGGGAATTTCTACTTAATATCCCCTATATTATAAAATCAAATATAATTCATACATAATTAACCATACATAAAGTCCAAGTACGCCATATAGAAGGTGTCTTACATGTATGTAGCCAAATATTTTAAAATATCTAAATAAAAGTATCATTAATATTCCTAAGCTAGTTAATAAAAATTTTGATATAAAAAATAATACAGGATTTATATCTATTAAGACTTCCATGATAGGATTTAGCTCGATACCACCTTTTGTTAATAACCAAAGAGTAAAAAGAGCATCTAAAATGGAAAATATAAAAGGGATAATAACAAAGACTACCAGTTTAGGTTCAATGTAATCAACTATTATATATCCATTGATTTTATCTGATGTTCTACGAGGCGATTTTCGTCTACCTAGAAAAAGGCCATAGATTGCTGCTTTTAGATGAGCATTTCTTCTATCTTTTTTCTTCCGCCTTTCTAGACTCATTATTTTTTTATGCCTTATTGTAAAAATGAAAAATCGATAAGTAGATTTAGAATATAATTAAATGCTTAATATTTCAAGATAGAATTAAAATAACTAAAAAATAAAAATTTTTCTCAACTTGATTAAATAATAAGAACATATCTTTCTTGAAAATTGGCATAAAGGTTTTTAGTAGATTATAGTAAAAAATAAAAGACATTAAGGATATGAAAGATGTCTAAAAATAACTTTCGTGTATTGATTGTGGACGATGAAAAATCTCTTACGATTTTATTGTCGCGGATATTAAAAG
>JAMONC010000145.1 GCA_027066725.1 Desulfobacterales bacterium | reverse complement strand
CTGATATATTTGATATAGAGTATCATCAGTATCCTTTGTAATTGTCTTTGGAACAATTCCGTGTTCCTCGTTATATTTCTTTTGTATTGTACGCCTTCTGTTGGTCTCTGATATAGCATATTCCATAGCCTTAGTTATTTTATCTGCATAAAGTATGACCTTGCCTTCAGCATTTCGAGCTGCCCTACCTGCTGTCTGAATAAGCGAACGCTGAGAGCGTAAAAAACCTTCTTTATCTGCATCAAGTATTGCAACAAGTGATACCTCTGGCATATCAAGCCCCTCTCTTAAGAGATTTATCCCGACTAATACATCAAAAATCCCCTTTCTAAGCCCTTGAATAATCTTACTTCGTTCAACAGTATTTATATCAGAGTGTAGATAGGCTACCTTTATCCCTAAAGAAAATAGATATTCAGTTAATTCCTCAGCCATCCTCTTTGTTAAGGTGGTAACTAACACACGTTGGCCCTTCTTTTGTCTAATTCTTATCTCATTAACAAGATCATCTACCTGATTTGTAGCAGGACGTACCTCCATTTCAGGATCCATAAGCCCTGTTGGTCTAATTATTTGTTCTATTACAGCACCTTTTGCCTTTTTCAATTCATAAGGACCAGGGGTTGCTGAAACATATATGACTTGATTAACTGCCTTTTCAAACTCTTTAAATTTTAAAGGGCGGTTATCTAAAGCAGAAGGGAGTCTAAAACCAAACTCTACAAGGGTCTTTTTTCTTGATCTATCTCCTTTATACATTCCACCTATTTGAGGGATTGTTATATGACTTTCATCAATTATCAAAAGAAAATCATCGGGGAAATAATCTAAAAGGCAAGGTGGTGGCTCACCAGGGGCTCTTCCAGAAAGATGCCTTGAATAATTTTCTATTCCATGACAATAACCAAGCTGTGAAAGCATCTCAAGATCAAGCATAGTGCGTTGATAAAGCCTTTGAGCCTCAACAAGCCTACCTTGTTCTTCAAACCAACGAACTCGTTCCTTTAGCTCGGCTTTAATAGTCTTTATTGCGCGTTTTAGCCTATCATGAGTTGTTACATAGTGACTTGTTGGATAAATGACAACATCTCTTATTTCTGCAATTTTTAGTCCTCTTAAAGGATCAATTATAGAGATAGCCTCAATCTCATCTCCAAAAAGCTCTACTCTTATAGCCCTTTCTTCTTCATGTGCTGGGAATATCTCTATAATGTCTCCTCTTACCCTAAATGTACCCCTGTGAAAGTCTATATCCTTTCTCTCATATAACATGGAGACAAGATGGGCTATTATCTCCTCACGACTCCTTTCATCCCCTACCCTTAGGTAAAGTTGCATTTGTTCATATTCTTCAGGGGAACCAAGGCCATAGATACAAGAGACACTTGCTACCACAATTACATCTCTACGAGTTAGGACAGATCTTGTGGCAGAGTGTCTAAGTCTATCTATAAAGTCGTTTATAGATGCATCTTTTTCTATATATGTATCTGTTTGAGGGATATATGCCTCTGGTTGGTAGTAATCATAATAACTCACAAAATATTCTACTGCGTTTTCTGGAAAAAGGTTTTTAAATTCTCCAAAAAGCTGTGCTGCCAAGGTCTTATTAGGTGCCATTACTAAAGTTGGCTTTCCTATCTCTTCTATAACCTTTGCCATAGTAAAGGTCTTACCTGAGCCAGTTACCCCTAAAAGGACTTGATGTTTTTTGCCTTGCTTTAATCCTTGTACAAGAGAGCTTATTGCCTTTGGTTGATCCCCTTGTGGTTTAAAGTTAGTATTTAGTTTAAATGCGGCCATTTTCCCTATTTAAAAGATTTTATGAAATTTTTATTAAATTTTTTTTAAATTATTTTTATAATAGCCCTTGAAGTAAAGTTATTTTGTTATTAAAATCTAATTAAGTTTATAGTTAAAAAGCTATTTTATTAAATATTTTAAATTTAAATCTTATCTTTTTAAAAACTACAAAAAATGGGTGGGGAAGAAAATGGATTATATAGAAACTAAAGAAAAAAATAAAGAGGTCCAAAGGGAAAGAAGACAAGATAAAAGATTTGTCTTTATGGTCCCTCAGGCATTAAAAAGTAAACCTGTGGGCAAGTTACATCTTATTAATTTATCTATAAATGGTGCAGAGCTTTTGCTACCAGAAGATAGCAATCCTAAGATTGGACAAACAATTGAAGGCCATATCCCGCTTCCGGCAGGGATAAAAGGCGTAGATTTTAAAGGGCGTATTATATGGATTTCTAATAGAAATCGTAAAAGATGTGGAATTGCCTTTGAAGGAATGCCTGAAAGTGAACAAATAGTCATACAGGCATATTTAGACTATCTTGAAAGAGATAAGATAATTTATAACTTCAAAAAAGTTATAAATAATTATTTAACATGTATAAGGACTCTTGTTGAACTTTATACTAAAAAACAACTTAATAAAGAAATAATTGAAAGACAACAAGTAAAATACTTACATTAAAAAATAAAAAGGGCTATACTTAATAATATAGCCCTTTTTAATTAATTAAAATTTAT
>JAMONC010000144.1 GCA_027066725.1 Desulfobacterales bacterium | reverse complement strand
CTCTGTAGCAATCTTTTCTACAGAGCTTGAAAGGATTGCAAGTGCACAAAAGACCTCTGCATATCTATCTCTTTGTATAATTTGATTTGATGCAGGGGCAGGTTTTAGACCAAGTTTTTTACATACATATTCTTCCACACGAGGGTCAATATGGGCAAATGTGCCTACTGCACCAGATATCTTTCCATAAGATATGGTATCAAGTGCATGTAAGAGCCTATCTTTGTTTCTTCTCATCTCATCATACCAAATAGCTAGCTTATGTCCAAAGGTGATAGGCTCAGCATGTATACCGTGAGAGCGTCCTATCATAACAGTATATTTATGTTCAAAGGCTCTCTTTTTTATAACCTCCATTAATGCGCTTACATCTTCTATAATAAGCTCCATAGCGCTTTTCATCCTAAGCGCCATAGCAGTATCTAGCATATCAGATGAAGTCATGCCCCAGTGAAGATATCTAGCACTTGGACCAACATATTCTGCAACATTTGTTAAAAATGCTATAACATCGTGTCTTGTCTCTTTTTCTATTTCAAGGATTCTATCAGGATCAAAATTAGCTTTTTCTTTTATCTCTTTTGCAGCTTCTTTGGGTATCACGCCTAGTTCAGCCCATGCTTCAGCCGCTAAAACCTCTACTTGAAGCCAGGTTCTATATTTATTTTCTTCAGTCCAAATAGATGCCATCTGTTCTCTTGAATAACGTTTTATCATTTAAGCCTTAGGCTCCTTTCTTTTTTAGTGTTAAGTCACTCCTTTATCTTAAGATGATATATAAAACAAGGCAAGTTATTATGATTTATGTTGCTATGAGTTTATAGATGTTTTTTACAGAGAAGGGTAGGGTAAGATTTTCGCCAATCTATATTCATATAAAACAATAATAAATTCCTAATAGTTAATCTAAAGAATACAAAAAAAATGTGTCAAGGTATGAAGGGGGATTTTTCGTAAAGGGGCTTTAAAGTCATATTAGAGATTCTTTAAAAGAAAATTTCCAGATAAATAGTGGTCAGTTGATACCTTTAAACTGAGCGAGTATTGCGAGCGAATTAACTGACCTATAAGGGAATTTTCTTTTATTAGAAGCTCTTAGATGAGTTTAGTCGCCCCTTCGAGAAAAATCCCCTACTCCCCTCATTTATTTTGTTAGTATAGGTTTTATTGTTTTAATAAAAATGATTTGTGATTATAGTTTAAATCAAATATTTAAATTAAACTTAGAGGGGTAATAAAAAATGGAAAATAAAAAGGTAGAAGACAAAAAGGCTCTTCAACCAATAAAAAAACAGCTTAAGGAATACATAAAACTCATACCAAAGATTGTTACACTTTTTATTGATTTACTAAGGGACCCTAGAGTAAGTGCTACAGATAAGGCTATCTTAGCTGCCACTGTTGCTTATATCTTAAATCCTGTAGATTTAGTGCCTGATTGGATACCTTTTTTAGGTCAGGTTGATGATATCTATTTAGCAGCCCTTGCTATACTGCGCTTGTTTTTAAGAACTGATGAAAATATAATAAAAGAGCACTGGAAGGGTCCAGAAGATATTATTACTACAATGAGAAAGATAGCTGATATTGCAGTATTTTTCTTACCTCCAAAGATAAAAGAAGCCCTTTTTGCAAAGGTAGAGGGGAGTCAAAGTTCTTCTTAATCTTAATTAAAAAAGGAGTATTAAAATGAAGAGTTATCTCAAGCTTGATATCCCCTTTTTTAAATCAATTGAAATCAGGAATTTAGTATTTGATTTAAATGGTACTCTTGCAAAAGATGGACTCTTGCTTGATGGGGTTGAAGATAGGCTTAAAGAGCTAGCAAAGATTTTTGACATTTACATTCTTACAGCAGATACCAACAACACTATAGCCTCACTTTCTTATTTAAATGAATTTGATATAAAGACTGCTCGTCTTGAATCCTCTAGGGGTGATATTCAAAAGCTTAGGTTTATAGAGGAATTGGGTCCTTATTACTGTGCTACATTTGGAAATGGTGGAAATGATGTATTGATGTTAAAAAATGCATGTCTTGGAGTTTGTATTATTGGATTAGAAGGGGCTTCTTTTGATGCTATAGAGGCGTCTGATATAATCTTTTTTGATATTAATGATGCACTTGATGCGTTTTTAAAACCAACACGTCTTATTGCATCACTTAGAAGATAGTAAATAGTAATACTTAGGTAGTAATAATAGCTATGGAAGATGAAAGAAAAAGGCTATGTAGCCTAACACAAAAAGTTAGGGCATCTGGTTGAGCTGCTAAGATAGGTCCGGGTGACCTAGAGGATGTTTTATCGCAGCTTACACTAAGGACTCATCCAAATCTTTTGGTAGGTACAGAGGCATCTTCAGATGCAGGTATCTATAAACTTACAGGGGATTTGGCAATAGTTCAGTCTGTGGATTTTTTTACCCCTATTGTAGATGACCCTTATGAATTTGGTCAGATTGCAGCAGCTAATTCTTTAAGTGATTTATATGCAGTTGGAGCTCGTCCTTTAACTGCTTTAAATATTGTTTGTTTCCCCATA
>JAMONC010000143.1 GCA_027066725.1 Desulfobacterales bacterium | reverse complement strand
TCCTCATCATGTTAAATGGCAAGGTATGGTACCCTTAGCCATAAAGGCAAATCAAGAGTTTATTCCGCTAGAGGCTAAAGAGCCATTAAAAGAAGAGTGCAGGCATTTTTTAGATTGCATAAAGCATAAAAAACAACCAAGGACAGATGGGTTTGAAGGTGTAAAGGTTTTACATATCTTAAATGCCTGTCAAAAGGCATTGGAAGAAGGGCATAGTATAAGGATTCAGAGTTTAGATAGTATTTATAATTCTCCATTTATTCATCCTACTTCTGTAATTGATGATAATGTTAGAATAGGTGTAGGGACAAAAGTTTGGCATTTTAGCCATATACTTAGGGGGTCTAATATTGGTAAAAATTGTAATATTGGACAGAATGTAGTAGTTGGTCCTAATGTTACTATAGGTGATGGGTGCAAGATACAAAATAATGTTTCTATTTATGAAGGTGTAACACTTGAAGATTATGTATTTTGTGGCCCTTCAATGGTGTTTACAAATGTCTATAACCCAAGAGCCCATATACCTAGGATGAGAGAGCTTCGTAAGACTTTGGTAAAAAGGGGAGCTACTCTGGGAGCTAATTGTACAATTATATGCGGTGTTACAATTGGTAAATATGCCTTTGTTGGTGCTGGAGCTGTAGTTACAAAAGATGTCCCAGATTATGCTTTAGTAGTAGGAAATCCTGCAAGACAGATTGGTTGGATGTGTGAGTGTGGTAATAGATTAGGGGAAGATTTTATATGTCCAGTTTGTGGAAGACGCTACAACAGAGAAGAGCTAATTAAAAAAAGTCGTTAAGGAGGAATTATTTGTCTAGTTCCCCTATTATTATTCTCGGGATGCATAGATCTGGTACTTCCATGTTAGCTAGTTTTTTGGAAAAGGCAGGGCTTTTTATTGGCTATAAGAAAGAAGCCAATAATGAGTCTGTTTTTTTTAGAGATATTAATGAATGGGTTTTAAAAGAAGCAAATGCTTCATGGGACAATCCAATTAATTTACAATATATTGATACAGAGTTTATAAATTATGTTACACATATTATACAAATTAGATTTAAATTTTTTAGTTATCAATTTCTAGGTCCTAAAAATACATTTCGTTATTGGTCTATTAATAATTTAAATATAAAATGGGGCTGGAAAGATCCTAGAAATTCTATTTTATGGCCTTTATGGAAAAATATTTTCCCTAATGCACGTTTTATACATATAGTAAGAAATCCTATTGATGTTGCAGTAAGTTTACAAGTCAGGGCTAGAAAGGCAAGACTGAAACAGAAAGATAGTAGAGCTAAATTTAGAGATATATATACAGCATTTAGACTAGTTAAGAGTAATTATACAGATTCTATAGTTACTTTTGATTTAAAATATAATATTAATTTGTGGGAATATTATACAAATAAGATTTTAGAATTAGAAAAAGATATCTCTAATAGAGATATTATTCATGTTAGATATGAAGATTTTTTATTAAGTCCTTATATGTCTTTTAAATCAATACTTAATTTTTGTAGTATCTCTATTGATGATAAAAAGATAAAGAAAATAATTAGTAGAGTTAATCAAGATAGAAGATTTGTTTTTTTCCAAGACGAAACTCTAAAGAAGTTATATAATAGTGTAAAAAACAGAAGTTTATTTAAGAGATTTAATTACCATAATTTATTATGATTTAAATATGTTAAATGTTGCTGCTATTAGCTCAGGTAAATATAGCCCTGCCGCTAGATTTAGAATAAGACAATATATTAATAAATTAAGGGAATTTAATATTTCTGTCACAGAATACTATCCTATCATACCTAAGCATAAGCCACTGCCTTTTTTATCTGGGAAGGTTAGTTATAAAAAGATTTTGCCCTTATACATCTTTTGGTATGGATTAAAGCTTTTATCTCGGCTTCCTAATATAATTGGATCATGGAAGCATGAGGTTACATGGTTAGAAAGGGGTCTTTTGCCCCGTATTTATTCTTTAGAAAGGTATTTAAAACATCCTCTTGTTCTTGATGTTGATGATGCAATATTTTCTATTTCTATTGGGAATTCGGCTGCTAATATAGCCAAAGTTAGCGATAAGATCATAGTAGGTAATGACTTTTTAGCTAATTGGTATGAAAGATTTAATAAAGAAATAAATATAATTCCTACAGCTATTGATACAGATATATATAAACCTTTTGATAATATTTCTAGTGATACCGATTTTATTATTGGTTGGATCGGAACAAGTGGAAACTATATATATTTATCTGAATTATTTGATGTTATAAAAAAGTTCTTAGATACACATAAGGCAAAGTTTTATATTATGAGTAATAAACCCCCTAAGTTTTCTCATGAAAGGTTAAGATATTTTAAATGGGATCCATCACATGAGTGTAAGTTTATAAACAAGATAGATGTTGGCATCATGCCACTTAAAGATGATATATGGAGTCGAGGTAAATGTGCTTTTAAGATGCTTCAATATATGGCTTTTGAAAAGCCTGTGGTTGTATCTCCTGTAGGCATGAATAAAAAGATATTGG
>JAMONC010000142.1 GCA_027066725.1 Desulfobacterales bacterium | reverse complement strand
ATCGGTTATTGCACATCATAGACTCGCCTTAGCATATTGGAAAGCAGGGCTCATAGATGATGCTATACAGACATTTAAAAAAGCTTTAGTGATTGATCCCCACTCTTTTGAAATAAGAATAAATTTAGGAGCCATTTATTTCCAAACAGGACAAATAGAAAAAGGTATAGAAGAGAACAAAGAAGCACTAAAAATTTACCCTAATGCGGCTGAGGCAATGGCTAATATTGGAGCAGCATATATTCAATTAGAAAATTGGAAAGAAGCAGAAAACTATTTCAAACAAGCACTTAAAATAAAACCTGAAATGATTCCTGCACTTACGAATCTTACCACAGTTTTAGTTGAATTAGGAGACTTCGACGGAGCATTAAAATATGCCCAAAAAGCTGTAAGTCTTGCTCCTACTTTTGGATTAGCCCATAACAACTTAGCTGTTGTTTATTATTATAAAGGCGAAATTGAAAAAGCAAAAGAACATGCCCAAAAAGCAGAGGAACTAGGATATCAAGTAATGGATGAATTTAAACAAAAGCTAGAAAAAGCTCAAAAATAAAAAACTGGGAGAAACTGCTAATGGCATCTAAATTTCTAGCTCAAGCTGCTAAGTGTCCATTTTGTGGGAATAGAATAGAGAGACCTAAAGAAATGGAACCCAGGAGGTTAGGAGATTTCTCGTATGGAACATGTATGTGTGGAGCAGTATACGTATGTGATGAAACTGGACACAACATCGGCTCTGCTATGATAGAGGCTCTGGGATTTGCATGCAAAGATGACTGGGACCTTGCATGGGCGCTTATGCCAGATGAAGATTACCAAGATGCTCAAGTAGAAAAATATGATATTCAAACTAATATGATTTATCCTTCAGGGAAAACTAGTGATGGTCGCTTTGTAAGGGGAGTATTGGTCTTTATAAGGTTAAATGATGACATACTTGAAGCACAAGGACAAAATTTTATTTATAAGCCTTCTACTACTTTAGAAAATTCTCAAAAACAAACTGCCAATATAACTAAAAAGAGATTTAAAAAATCTGAGGTAGAAAAGCTAGTAAAAGAATGTAATACAGAAAAATTATGTGAAATGGTACTGCAGGATTCTTTAGTACTAAGAAAAATACAAAGGCTTTTATATTCTGCAGATGAAAAATTAAGATGGAATGCGGTTCTTTGTTTAGGTAAAAGTGCTGGAGCACTTGTAAAATTAAGGCCCGAAGTAGTAGGAGATCTTGTAAGAAGACTTCTTTATGCTGCCAATGATTCTGCTGCCGCAAGTTGGGGAGCGCTTGAAGCTGTGGGAGAAATTATAAGATGTAGTGCAGATGTGTTTGGTTCTTTTGTAAGGCATATGTTAGCAATGCTTAGAGACCCTCAACTAAGGCCCGCTGTACTTTGGTCAGCAGGTAGAATTGGACAAAGGCATCCTGAATTAATTAAAAGTAGTGCATTTTTTGCTATATTTGATTGTCTAAATGACAAAGATCCTAAAGTAAGAGGCTATGCTGTATGGGCTCTTGGCAATCTAAAAGCCAAAGAAGCCCGAAACAGCATTAACAGATTAACTACAGATACAAATAAAATTACAATATTTGATGGACAGAAAAATATTGAAACTACGATAGCAGATATTGCAAAAGAGGCTTTAGAAAAAATAGAAAAAGCATATAAGGAGAAATCTATGGAATCATCTAAAGATAATCAAAATAAACATCAAGAACAACAAGCTCAAACGAAACAAGACCCTCTTGCTGTAGCCTATCAATTATATAGAGAAGCTGACCTCGCAAAAGCTAGGGGGATGAGTTTAGAAGCATTAGATAAATATAAAGAAGCCTTACCTGTATTTGAATACTATAAAAAAGAGGTTGAGATTGCAAACTGTTGTGAAAAATTAGCAGATGTCCTTTTGATGAGAGGAGATTTTAAAGGAGCTCTACCCCTCTATCAAAGAGCAATGGCTATTTGTGAAAAAAAGCATGACTCTATTAGTCTCTTAATTCTCATAGAAAAAGTGATAGATATCTACAGACATTTTAAAGATCAAGAAAAGTTACTTACCTATCTTTTTAAGGCACTTGAACTTTGTGAACAACTTAAAGATGCAAGTAGAGCCGGGCTTTATTTGACTACTATAGGTGATATATATCAAAAACAAGGAAGACTAGATGATGCACTTGATGCTTATAGAGTAGCCCTCAAATTATATAAAGGTATGAAATCTAGAGAACGTGTAGAAATACTACAAAAGGGTATTGCAGAATTGGAGGCACAATTGATTAAAGAAGACTAATACTTATATAAAAAATGACATAACCATATCCAGATAAGGCCTAAATATTCATGGGTAACAATATTACTTTTTTCTAGACACATAGGATCTGGCCACAAATGTTTAATAGACCAGGTACAGGTCCTATGTAGATAATTACATGGAATGGCAACGGAATTTATATGAAATATACGGGCAATGTACATAGCTCTTCTTAAATGAAATGCGCTAGTTATGAGTCCAATTTTTTTACCTTTAACTACTGGAGGGAGTTCAGCTAGGCTTTGAAATGTATCATAGGCATATAAAACTTTTATGGAAATTCTTTTAGGTAGTTTAAGTTCTTCTAAAAACTTTTTACCTATATCAGCCTCTGAAATTTTAGAATATTTCTTATTGCCTCCTATTATAATAACACGAGTAATTTCCGGGTCATTTTGGATTATCTTCCATGCCTTTAATATCCTTAAACGTGAATAAGAATTTAATTGATCTATAGGATATATAGAATCTGATGTGCTAATACCTCCCATTAAAATTACTAATGTATCTATGTGTTGCTTTTCTAATACTGAAACACTAATTGGTTTAAAAGGCTTTTCTAACCACCATAATAAAATATTAGGTATCGGCGCAGTTGCTGCTATTATATAAATAAAAAGAGCACTAAAGAAACAATTTCTTGCCATCCTTCTCCTTCTTCTAAGCGGCCATATTAAAAAGCCAAAAAAAAGACACAGGAAAATAAGGCTTGAAGGAAGTAACAAGGTACCCAAGGTCTTCTTTAAATTAAATAAAAAACTATCCATAGTTATTATTTACTCAATTAATTTAAGTATCAGAGTTTAATTATAATAATTCCAATTTTATTTTATAAAAAGGTTGACAATTTCTCAATAAACTGGTATTTAAATACTAAAATAAAAAATAGGGTGATTATCAATGACTCACATATTAAAAATTTCAGAAGCAGCTTCATTAGCTTTACACTCTATGGCTTACTTGGCAAGTAGAAAAAAAAATGAATGTGTCTCATTAAAAGAAATCTCAAAAAGGCTTAAGGCTTCAGATGCACATTTATCTAAGGTCTTACAGAGACTGGCTAAACAGGGACTTGTAGCTTCTACCAGAGGACCCAAAGGAGGGTTTACACTTGCAAAAGATGCTAATGAAATAACTCTTCTTGAAATACTTGAAACTATTGAAGGACATATTCAACCAAGTAAATGTCTTTTTGATACACCAATATGTGATGGAGAGCAGTGTATTTTAGCAGACCTACTAGAAAAAATTAGTACTGAAGTTCATGAATATTTGAAAAACAGAAGATTATCAGAATTTAAAAACGTCTTTAAATATCCATAAAAGACATATTTCTAAAATTAAATCAATACAAAAATAAAAAAACAAACATAAGGAGGAAGTATTATGTTAAAAGACGGTGAAAAAGGGGCAGTACTTCAAAAAGATAATTCTACTTATGCAATAGTCCCTCATATCTCCCTAGGAGTAGTAACTCCTGATTTTTTAAGAAAAATTGCAGATGTATCAGAAAAGTATGGCGCACAAGCTCTTAAAATAACAAGCGCCTTAAGAATTGCAATTGTTGGAATTAAAGAAGAAGATATTGACTCTGTATGGCAAGAATTGGGTGCAACACCTGGAGCAGCAGTTGGAGCTTGTATAAGAAGCATTAGGGCTTGCCCTGGTACAACATTTTGTAGATTGGGTAAACAAGACTCTTTAGCTTTAGCAACAGAACTAGACAAACGCTATCATGGCTATAGTTTGCCTGCAAAATTTAAAATAGCAGTCTCTGGCTGTGTAAACGACTGTGCAGAAAGCTGTATAAGAGACCTTGGCTTTATAGGTAAAAAGAAGGGATGGACTATAACTGTTGGAGGTAATGGAGGTTCAAAACCAGCTCTTTCGCAAACATTAACAGATGGCGTTCCTACTGAAGACGCCTTAAATATCGCAGAAAAAATAATCAAATTCTATAAAGAAAATGCTAAAAAAGGAGACAGACTCTCTAAATTAATAGCTCGTATAGGATTTGAAGAATTTAAAAAAGCAGTCTTAGATTAGGGGCTATAACGAGTAGGGCAAAAGCTCCCCCATATTTTGCCCTACTCCCCCTTTTCATAAGAATTAAAGTAAAGACTCTAATCGTTCTAGATCTACAGAAGACCTAAACATATCTATTGCTTTATGAAGTTTTGTAGGGTGTCTTAATCTTAACTTTCTACTCATAGTTTCAATACGTTTTGCAGTAGCATAAGTATCATCTGGTACCTCAAGTATTGGAACACCCTTTTCTTCCGCCTTAGATAAAATTACATCATTTGGAGTCATGCCCCCCGTTAAAATTAGACATTTTGTACCAGATTCTATTGCTGCAAGCTGTATGTCACCTCTATCTCCGCCAGTAATAACAGCATTATTAGGTACTTTTAAAAACCAAGAAATAGCCTTATCAACTTGCATACCACCTATTAAAAAGTGTTCAACTAATTGATTCATTCCTTGATATCCAGCAAGTACTCTTGCACCTAAGAATTCTTGTAAATCACTTACAGATACAGCAGCTACTGTTTCATTATGTGGTATTATACCCAAAACTGGTATAGCTTGCTTTTCAAGATAGGGACTAATCAAAGAAGCAACCGTATCAATATCTTCAGAAGATACATCGTTTAATATTACCCCTAAAAGACAAGACCTTATATCATGGAGTCTTGCCAAGATATCATCTACTATATATGGCCCTCCATACCGGGCTACTAAAATCATCTTACAATCAAGACGTTTACAGACTTCTAGTCCAGAAAGTCCCATAGTAGTACCAGAGGATAAGGCTCCATAGCCACCCACAATGGCAATATCAGAGCCCGCGGTTAACTTCTCCCAAAGCCCTAAGATTTTTTCCCATGGAGGCTGAAATTGCCCTTTTAATGCAGAAACTGTTACATCCTGTGTAACAACAACAGGACATACCTCATCTGGTTCACAATCTTGCTTAATAAATCTTGCTACCCTCCATGCATCTTCATCTGTAAGCTTACCCTCTACTGAAAATGGAAGGGCACCCACAGGTTTAAAGAAACTAACCTTCTTTCCTTTGTCTATAAAATGGGTAGCTAATCCCATAGTAGTTAAAGTCTTGCCGGCATAACCAGTTAGTGCTGCCACATAAATTTTTTTCATGACTCGCCTCTCAATATAAATCTAGCATCTACTGCTACTACCCCTTGACCAACAGGTCTCACCATCAAGGGGTTTATCTCACCTTCCATAATCTCTGGAAAATCTAAAGCCAATTGTGAAAGGGCTGCCACTGTATCCTCTAAGGCTTCAAGATCAGCAGGAGCTTGACCTCTAATGCCCTGAAGTACAGGAAAAGCCCTTATTTCTCTTAACATTTCTCTTATATCTTGTTTTGTAACAGGTGCAATTCTAAAAGCTACATCCTTTAAAACTTCTACAAAAATACCTCCAAGCCCACACATAATAAGTGGACCAAATTGGGGATCTCTTGTAAAGCCTACAATAACCTCTCTTGCATCAGTTATCATCTCTTGAATCTGTACACCTACAAGTTGGGCTTCTGGTTTAATCCTAATCACTCTAGATGTTATCTCATTAAATGCTTGACGAACTTCATCCGGAGATTTTAGCCCCACCTTTACTCCGCCTAAATCGCTCTTATGGGTTATATCCATTGCCAAAACCTTCATAACCACAGGATAACCAATTGCCTCAGCCTTTTCTATGCATTCATCCGCACTTCTTGCAATCTCTGTTTTGGGCTGTCTAATCCCATAGCTTTCCAAAATAGCTGTTACATCTTCTGGAGATATAAGTTTATGTTTTTCTCCTTGTGCATTAAGTATTATTGTTCTTGCTCTCTCAATATCTCTCTTAACTTCTACAGGCGGTTGCTCTTTTCTTTCAAGCCAAAGCCTATGACTCCACATAAACTTTAAAACTTCAGCAGCCTCCTCAGGTGTCTCATAAGTAGGTACACCACCTTCCATAAGAATCTTTCTTCCTTCTCTTACTTTTTCTTCCCCCATAAAACAAGTAACTATAGTAAGATCTGTCTTTTTAGAAATTTGAACAATCTCTCTTGCTGCCTCAGCAACATCAAGCATAGCTGTTGGTGTACCAAGCACCATAACTGCATTCACAATTGGATCTTTTATAATCACATCTAAAACTTGTCCATATCTACTTGCCTTTGCATCTCCTAAAACATCTATTGGATTATAATAAGATGCCATTGGAGGCAAAACTTGCCTAAGAGCAGAGACAGTGTCTTGTGATAGCGTTGGTATATTTAAATTTAATTTATCACAGGCATCTGCTGCCAGTATCCCAGGCCCACCTGAGTTTGTGATAATTGCAATATTTCCACCTTTAGGTACTGGTTGAAATGCCAGTGCTAATGCCAAATTTAAAAATTGCCTCGTATTTGCAGTTCTTATAATGCCAGATTGCCTACATGCTGCAGAAAAAGCCTGAGATGATCCTGCCAACGATCCAGTATGAGATGATGCAGCCCTAGCTCCTGCTGCAGTGCTACCTGATTTTAAAACTACTACAGGTTTATTCCTTGTTACTTTTTTAGCTGTCTCCATCAAGGCTCTACCATTGCTTACACCTTCTAAATATCCTAAGATTACTTTGGTATCATTATGAGGCTCCATAGCTAAGAGCATTTCTATCTCAGATATATCTGCCTTATTACCAAGACTCACAAACCTAGAGAGTCCAACCCTTGTACCTGCTGCCCACTCAAGTACAGCAAGACAAAGAGCACCTGATTGAGAAAAAAATCCGATAGAACCTGGTGGAGGAACAGAGGCAGCAAAGGTTGCATTAAGTTTAGAACCTGTATCCATTACACCTAAACAGTTAGGACCAACAATTCTTATTCCATATTTAGCTGCAATATCAAGAAGCTCTCTCTCAAGTTTTGCACCTTCTCCACCAACCTCTCTAAAACCTGCTGAAAGGACTACAACAATCTTAGAGCCCTTCTTTCCACATGACTCAACAACAGAAGGTACAAGAGGCGCTCTTATAGCAATAACTACAAGATCTGGAGCTGTAGGAACAGATTCTATATCTGCCCACGCTTTTATTCCTAGTATTTTATCTGCCTTTGGATTTATTGGATAAATTTCACCTGGAAATCCCATGTCCAAAAGATTTTTAAGAACATCATGTCCGACCTTACCTGGCGTATTAGATGCCCCAATAATAGCCACACTCGCTGGAGAAAAAAGTTTTTCAAGCATAACAAACCCCCGACGACCTTAACCGTACACCCAAACCATCTCTATTTACATTATCCATATAAAAATTCCGTTTGCCAAATATATTTTTTACATAAAATGAGACTTGATATTATTTTTTTTAGCATATATAAAAACTATATGTATACTGATGCACATACTTCAACCCCTATAACGTCTTTTTCTACAAAAACCATTAGGGAAGAACTCGAAGAGCGTGAACGTGCAATTTTGAGCCCATATGCATGCTTGAGCAGCAATAGCAGGGGTAGACTCTATCCCTGTGCTCCATGCAACATGAGGACAGAATTCCAACGCGATAGGGATAGGATCGTATATTCTAAGGCATTTAGACGACTTAAACATAAAACCCAAGTATTTCTCTCTCCAATGGGAGATCACTATAGAACTAGACTTACCCATACCCTTGAAGTATCTGAAATTGCAAGAACTATTGCTCGTGCTCTTAAACTTAATGAAGATCTCACAGAAGCTATTGCCCTTGGCCATGATCTTGGACATACACCATTTGGACATGCAGGAGAAACTGTTCTTAATGAGATTGTTCCAGGAGGTTTTTCTCATTGTCAACAAAGCCTTAGAGTAGTGGATGTCCTTGAAAATGGTGGTAAAGGACTTAACCTCACACATGAAGTACGTGATGGTATCCTTAAACATTCTAAAGGCTTTGGTAATATTATCCCCGATGATGACGATGATTGGGCTTTTACAATGGAAGGCAGAGTTGTACGCATTGCTGATGTAATTGCATATCTTAGCCATGACCTGGATGATGCTATAAGAAGTGGTGTAATAAAAGAAAAAGATGTTCCAGATAATTGTACAAAAGTTTTCGGTAAAATTCATTCTGAGCGTATTACCACTATGATTAGAGATGTGGTTATGAATACCAAGATTGTAAATGGTCAAATGCACCTTTCTATAAGTGATAGAGTCCATAAAGCAATGCTTGAACTAAGAGCATTTTTATATCACAATGTTTATAGAGCCCCTCAAGTACACAATGAATTCGAAAAGGCTCGTAAGATTCTTTTCGACTTATATGAATATTTCCTAAAGCATCCTGATAAATTTTGGGAAGAAAGAAAAAGACTCTTTGAAGAAGATGTTAGACGAGAAGATGATGAACCATATGAAAGAAAAGTATGCGATTTTATAGCTGGAATGACAGATAGATATGCTCAAGATCTTTATGCAAGGATATTTATTCCTTCACCAGTAGTTTAATCATACATTAGGTGGCTTACTACCTCCAAAAGTTGGTTCATTAGGATCAACTACTCCTTTAGGCATAGGAAGAACACCATCTGCTCCAAGAAGATATCCTCCATCCATAATCAAGGTAGCTCCTGTCATAAATGTTGCATCTTTTACCAAAAACAAAACTGCCTTAGCTACTTCTTCTACTGTACCAGTACGAGCTAATAAGGTATGATCAAGTAGTTCTTGTTTCTGATCTTCTGATAAAAGAGACCATCCCCTAGTTTTAGGACCATGGCGAGTCTCTATGATACCAAGCATTAATTCATTTACCCTAACCTCGGGTGCTCCCTGTCTCGCCCATGTCTTTGTAAGAACAGAGACTCCTTTGTTAGAAAGGCTGTAGCAATCGTTAAAAATCAAACTACAAGGGCCACTTCGACCTACTTCAGCAGAAATAGAGGTAATATTTACTACAACTCCTTCTTTATGTTGCTTTAAATATTTTAAAGCATGATTAAATAAGTACCACTTTGCATTAACTGTAGTCTCAAATTCAAGTTGCCATTGCTTAGGTACATAAGGGCCATGGACTAAAGGCCATCCCCCCCTTTCTATATTATTAATTAAAATATCCAACCTGCCGAATCTATTAATCCCCTTATCAATTACATCTTTTACTTGCTCTTCATATCTCAAATCTGCTGGTAAAGAAATATATTCTATATCTAATTCATCAAGGGTCTTATGCATATTTTCTAAATCATCTAACCAGTCATAATAAGGAAGAATCAATTTCACACCTTGCATGCCAAGGAATTTAGCAATACAAAGCCCTATTCCCCTTATTGCTCCAGGAATTAATGCTACTTTACTTTTAAGCTCCATTTTATATTACCCTTTATTTTGATTTTAATTTAATGAGTTATTTTAATATAGGAGGCAACGTTTGAATAAATCAACCCAAAAAGAAATGGTTTTAAGACAAAGAACTTAAGTAAAGTAAAAAAACAAAAAAATAGAGGAGAAAAATTTCTCCTCTATTTAGTTTCATAAGGGATAAGATAGTAGATCAAATTGAAAAAGATTTAAAAAAATTATTCCCCTACTGCCTTCTTAAGAGCGCTTACCTTTTTCATTAAGCGAGAAATCTTTCTTGCAGCATTTCTATGATGGATAGTTCCTTTTGCAGCAGTACGATCAATAATCTTTTGTGCAAGACGAAGTTTCTCCTCAGCTTTTTCAATAGATTTTTCTTCTATAGCTTGGTTTACAGCTTTAATGAGATTCTTAATCCTTGTCTTTCTTGCACGATTTCTCTGCCTTCTTTTCTCATTTTGGCGCATTCTTTTAATGGCAGATTTGTGATTGGCCAATTTACTTCCTCCTTTATATTTTTCATCATATAGGACGTTTCTATCTACTCTTTTCAATAAAAATTGTCAATATATTTTTTATAATCTAGCATATAACTTGACTTAATTAAAAAAAGCTGATAGAGGGTGACAATTATGCATATTCCTAACTTAGAAAATTTCTTAAATAATTACTCTGCCTTTAACAAATATCCTATATTAAAGGCCTTAGCAATTCTTATTATTTATCTATTAATTGCTAAAGTTGTAGATCTCCTATTGGACCGAGTATTAAAGAGATTGACCAGTGCCACAAAAACCACTTTAGATGATAAAATAATAAAGCTTTTACATGCCCCTATTTTTGGGACTATAATATTATTCGGTGTTTTAAATGCTATCTTAATATGGAAGATTCCTTCTCCTTGGAATTATATAATCCCAGATACAATTAAAAGTTTTATTTTGCTTTTGTGGGTTATTGCCTCCCTTAGGATCGTAGGAGTTATATCAGATATAAGTCTTTCTTCTTTAATACATCAAGGTACTACAGGCAAAGACATATTTTTACTTCTAAAAAATGTCATAAGAGTAGTAATTATCGTATGTGGCATTTTATGGATACTATCAATATGGAAAGTTAATCTAACCCCACTTTTTGCATCAGCAGGTATTGCAGGTATTGCCGTTGCCTTAGCTGCAAAAGATAGCCTTGCAAACTTCTTTGGTGGAATAAGTATATTTTTTGATAAAGCTTATCAAGTAGGAGATTATATAATCTTAGATTCTGGTGAAAGAGGAGAGGTAGTTGATATAGGGATACGCTCAACAAGAATAAAAACACGAGATGATGTATTAATTACTATCCCAAATTCCATAATGGCAAACTCTAAGATTATAAACGAAAGTGCACCTATACCAAGATTTAGAATAAGAGTTCCCATTGGTGTTGCATACGGAAGTGATCTTAAAAAGGTGGAACAACTTCTGTTAAAAGTCGCTTATGATAACCCTCAAGTAGTAAAAGAACCTGCTGCACGTGTAAGACTAAGAGAATTTGCAGATTCCTCTATAAATTTTGAATTACTTTGTTGGGTCTCAGATCCTTCCCTAAAAGGACTAACTATTCATGAACTCCTATATGCAATTTATGATATCTTTGAACAAAACCAGATAGTAATCCCATTTCCTCAAAGAGATGTGCATTTATATAATGAAAAGACATAAAAGGATGTTTAGATTTGTCATTCGACAATTTACTATAGGGATTTCAAAACTTGTCGAGACAAAAATTTTAAATACGGTGACATTTTTTGTCTTCTTTAATAATTTGTCCTAATAGTGTGCCAAAAATGGGCAATAAGGAGTCGCTATTTATTGAAAATCCTATACCTCTAATAAGGTATACTTCTTGCTTTTTAAGTTGGCATGACACGGTCAAGACGACATAAAAACTTTAAAGACTTGGTGGCACACCACTTGTCACCATTACATCTGTTTTCGCCCGCAATAAAGGTGGCTATAAAGAGCCAGTCACCTCCAGTAAAAAAGACTATTTTTACTGTTATATCAATATATGACCGTATATACCGTGCTATTGTACTGTAATAACTTCTTGAAATTTTCTCTTTAAAAAAATAAAGACTTGAGCTTAGAGTTGCGATATGTAAGAAATAAAACTATAAAGTTATAAAGTTAAAGTACTAATAACCTCTACTTAAAATTTCTGGAGGCACACGATGAAGCGCATACCTGAACCTGAAAGCATGGATACAATGGAAGAGGCTATTGAGTTAGATAAGATGTGCCAGAAGTATATCTATATACTTGATGAAGCAATGGCAAG
>JAMONC010000141.1 GCA_027066725.1 Desulfobacterales bacterium | reverse complement strand
GAATAAGGAGGTATTAGAGCTTCTTACTAATGGATTAAAAGACATAATAGATGCAAGGTTTATCATAGAGCCTGATCCTTTTATTGCAGCAGATATGTTGATTAAACACATAGAAGATAGGAGAAAAAGACTAGGGATATAAGGTAAATATTTAGGATGAAGGTTGTAATAATAGGGACAGGCCCAACGGCAATAACTGTTGCAAAAGAGCTAAGGAGATTAGGATATAGAGAAAAGATTGTAATGCTTTCTAAGGAGTCCTTTCCCCCTTACTCACCTCCTCTTATGCTTGATTACCTAAAGAGTAAGGGGGAAAGCAAGTTAGTCTTTTGGAAAGGTATTAAGCCTTTTAACTCATTAGATATTGATTGTCTTTTTAATTCACCAGCTCTTTTAGTAGATACTAAATCCCAACTCGTTTTTACTCCTAACAAAGAGCTTCATTATGATTATTTAGTAATTGCAACAGGTGCAGAGCTATGGAGTCCTGTAAGGTGTGATATTAAAGATAATGACCTTCCTTATTATGATTTTAAGTCTCTAGCCTCTGTAAATAATCTAATAAAGCATATTAAATCTGGAATAAAAAGTGCTGTTATAATTGGTGGAGGCTTTATTGGACTAGAAGTAGCAATTAGCCTTAATGAAATGGGTATAAATGTATTATTGGTAGAAAAAGAGCCTCAACTTCTACCTCAGATGTTAAGTAGGGTTACCTCAAAATTCGTTAAAGATAGCCTTATAAGCCAAGGAATTAAACTATATTTAAGCTCCAAGGCTAAATCAATAACAAAAGATGGTCCAGACTATAAACTTATTTTAGAAGACGGGGGCAGCATAAAGGCAGATGTATTTATTGCAGCTACAGGTATTAGTCCTAATGTGTCTTTTCTTAAAGATTCTAATATCAAGATAAATTCTGGCATACTAGTAGATGAATTTTTAAAGACTAATATACCTAACATATATGCAGGAGGAGATGTTGTTGAAACACCTGATTTAATATCTAAAAAGGTTTATCCTCATGCTACCTTTAGGGAGGCAATTAAACACGGCAATATAATTGCCTCAAATATATTAGGATACAATCTAGTTAATTACGGAGATGTAAAAATAAATAGTCTTTATCATTTTGGCTTACCCCTGGTTTCTGGAGGTGTTCAGGTAAATGAGTTAGAACCAGATGATGAGATAGTTTTTTCAAAAGATGGCATTTATAAACATATATTACTAAAGGATAAGAAGGTAATTAGATTTGAATTTTGGGGTGATATAAAAGGCTGCGGTCTTATAGCAAATTATATGGAACAAAAAAGGGATTTTGATAACATTCTTTATAGTAGATTAAAGTAGGCATATTTTCATATCTTATTTCCCTTCCTATTTAAAATATCTGTTTTTTCTGATAAATTCCTTTAGAAAGTAAAATAGTAAAATCTTAGATGAGGATAAATAATAATGTTTCTTGTAGATAAACCCTATGTGTCTGAGTTTTTTAAAAAGACAGTTAGAGATCATAAGATACCAATTGTTGATACCCCTTCTTTAAAAGATATAAGTCTTTATGAAGGGACAAATATAATAACTGAAGAGCAAGCAGTTGAGTTAGTTAAAAAAGATGATAGTGTTCCAATATACTGTGTGTCAGAAAATTCTATTAGTTGGATTATAACTAGATTATATTTTACAGACCTTCCTAAAAAGATAGAGTTTTTTAAGGATAAAATAAAATTTAGAAGACTTATAAGACCTCTTTTCCCTGACTTTTATTTTAAAGAGCTTAGTCTTGATGAGTTAGATAAGGTTGATCTTAATAATATACCCTTGCCATTTATTATTAAACCTGCTGTTGGTTTTATGAGTATTGGAGTTCATAAGGTATCTAGTTATGAACAATATAAAGAGATAATAAAATCAATAAATCAGGAGATAGAAAGTTCGTGTAAGCTGTATCCTCCTGAGGTCTTAGATAAGACCAAATTTATTATTGAAGAGTATATTAATGGAGATGAATTTGCTATTGATGCCTATTATGATTCATTTGGCAAGATAAGGATATTTAATATATTTAACCACGTATTTTCATCAGATAGTGATGTTAGAGACAGGCTCTATATCTCATCTAAAAGAATAATAGAAGAAAATTTAGAAGATTTTTCAAAAGTCTTACAAGATATTGGAAAGTTGACAGATATAAAGACATTTCCTGTACATGTAGAGCTTAGAAGGGATAACAATAATTTAATGCCACTAGAGATAAATCCAATGAGATTTGGAGGCTGGTGTACTACGCCAGATATAACATATCTTTCTTATGGTTTTAATCCGTATGTATATTATTACTCTCAGAAATTTCCTGATTGGCAAAAGATATTAAAGGAAAAAGATGATAAAATCTTTGCCATAATTGTGCTAGATAATTCTACAGGAATCCCAGGAGACAAGATAAAATCCTTTAACTATGAAAAACTTCTTTCTAGGTTTGAAAAACCTCTAGAGCTTAGAAAGGTAGATTTTAAAAAATACCCACTTTTTGGGATACTTTTTACTGAGACTAAGGAGGCCAAT
>JAMONC010000140.1 GCA_027066725.1 Desulfobacterales bacterium | reverse complement strand
TATTGGGGAAAGGCTTAGGTGGTCTAAAAAGGCGATAGAGTTTACCTCAAAACTTGTACGACTTCACATGAGGCCATTTTTTTTGATAAGAGATCTTAAATTTTCTGGACCTACTCCAAAAGCAATGATAAGGCTTTTAAAAGAAATTGGGGAAGATTATCCTGCTCTATTTATGGTAGCAATGTCCGATGCACTTTCTGCAAGTGGACCTTTAACCCCAAAAGATATGCCAGATACCGTAGATAATCTTTTTAATAAGATTCATAACTTCTATTTAGAAAGACTTAGGCCAATAGAAAAAGCCCCTCCATTATTAAATGGCTTTGATATACAACAAATCTTTAACATAAAGCCAGGCCCAATAATTGGTAAGATATTAAAAGCGGTAGAAGAAGCCCAGGTTGAAGGAATCATTAATAATAAAGAAGAGGCATGTAATTTTGTAGAAAAATGGCTAAAAAAATACCAACAAAACCACCATACTTAGACCTAAACACGTATCTTAAAAAAAGATTTGGACAACGTGTACAAAAGATCCCTATTGATGCAGGACTATTTTGTCCTAATAGAGATGGTACAAAAGGAACAGGTGGTTGTATATATTGTGATCCAAGAGGATCAGGAACTGGTGCATATAAAAAAGGATTAAGCATAAAAGAACAGATAGAAAGAGGGATGTTGTGGGCAAAAAAACGTTATAAAGCAAAACTTTTTATCGCATATTTTCAAGCTTTTTCAAATACATATGCACCAGTAGAGAGGCTAAAAAAAATATATTCTCAAGCCCTGTTATACCCAGAAATTGTTGGAATTTCTATTGGTACAAGGCCTGATTGTATCGATAAAGAAAAACTAGAGCTTATTAGCGAACTTGCTAAAGACAAAATGGTCTGGATGGAGTACGGACTTCAAAGCGCATCAAATAAAACCTTAGAGTTTATAAATAGACATTCGACTGTTGAAGACTTTATAGAAGCAATAAAGCTAACAAAACAATATAAACTTTTAACTTGTGCACATATTATATTTGGGCTACCTAATGAAACGGTTAAAGATATGATAAATACTGTTAAGCTGCTGTGTGATCTTAAAATAGATGGTGTAAAATTTCATCAGTTGTATGTATTAAAAGGTACAAAAATGGAAGAATTATATAATAAAGGTCAATATGAGCCTATAGATATAGAACTTTATACTGATCTTGTTGCAAAGGCTATAAAAATGTTACCTAAAGATACTGTTATTCAACGTATAAGTGCAGATCCCCCAAGAGGAGAGCTTATATGTCCTCTTTGGTCCTTTAAAAAACAAGAAATAAAAAACAAGATATGGGAGAAGTTAAATCAATAATAAAAAATACCTATGCTGGTCATATTGCAATAATAGTTGCTCTTATCATCCTAGCATCATCCCTAGGATATTGGATTTATCTATATAACAAACAAGGACAATTAATATTCCACCCTCATAAATTAAGCTTAAGAAAACTAAAAGAAATAGAGAAAACTTATCCTAATTCTTTATTTATCATAAAAACTAAGACTGGAAAGATACAAGGCTTTCAGTTACATAATGAGCTTTATAAACCTCTTATTATATTTTTAGGAGGCAATAGAGAAAAAGCCCATCAATTTCTATATCTATTTGATAAATTAAAGAATTATCATATAATTATACCAAACTATCCAGGATATGGATTAAGTACAGGAAAACCGACTCAAAAAGATATATTTGATACTGCTTTAATAGTATATGATTATTTTACTAAAAAGTATAAGCCTAAAAAGATATTTGTTATAGGTAGAAGCCTTGGCACAAGCCCTGCAGTATATCTAGCTTATAAAAGACATGTAGATGCCCTTTGTTTAATCACCCCATTTGATAGTATAGAAAGTTTAGCAAAGGAACAATATCCCTTCGTACCAGTAACGTTATTACTTAAGTATCCATTTAATACTATGAAATATGCAAAACATGTAAAAATTCCTTGTTTATTTATTTTGGCATCAAATGACACTACTGTACCAAGAAAGCATTCCTTACGTTTAATTCATGCGTGGAAAGGAAAAAAGAAAATTATAATTCTTCCACATACTACTCATTCTAATATAATGGATCATAATAAAATAACCGATTATATAATAAAGTTTTTAAGATACTATTTATCTAATTAAAAATCTCTCTTTTTCTCTTTCTTGTATATGAGCTAATTCATTTAATCTCTTATCTAACAGTCTAAGACCATCTCTTGCTTGTTCACATTCAGGATTTATATTAAGTGCATAAAGATAAGCCTCTTTTGCCTTGTCAAACCAACTTCCTTCAAAGTAATCCTCTGCAGCAAAACAATATGCTTGATCAATTCCTTCAGGGAATAAATTTAATAACAACTCATCTAACGTACCTTCTCTATCTAACAAAAGTTCCTCTACTAAATTTTTCCCTTCTATCAATATAAATCTAATTAAAAGGCTATTGGATTTTTCTCTTACTATTAAACATTTTAATTGACCTATAGCCTCTTTAAAAAATTTTTCTACTTTTTTAAATCCTTCTTTTAATTCTAAAA
>JAMONC010000139.1 GCA_027066725.1 Desulfobacterales bacterium | reverse complement strand
TTATGTTAATTAATTATTAGTAGTCGTCCTCCAAATAAACCAAAAAGGCGAGCTATTAAGCTCGCCTTTATTTTTTGTACTTTTTAAAAATTTTTTATACTTCTTTATAAAAGCTATCTCTTTCAACAGGTTTTCTTCCTGCTTGTTTTATTAGGTATTCAATCTCTGCTTTTGTCATTGCCTGAGCAGTTTCAGCACCTGCCATGTGAGTTATCTTTTCTTCCATAATTGTTCCATCAAAGTCATCTGCACCAAAAGAGAGGGCAATTTGAGATATCTTTGGACCTAACATAATCCAATAAGCTTTTATATGATCAAAATTATCAAGCATTAGCCTTGAAACGGCTATCATTTTAAGATCGTCGATACCTCCTGTTTGATATGGCACCTTTTTTTCAAGGGCAGTATTTTTAGGATGGAAACAAAGTGGGATAAAACATAAAAAACCGCCAGTTTCATCTTGCGCCTTTCTTAAAGCATCTAGGTGTTCAAGACGTTCTTCATATGTCTCAATATGTCCATAAAGCATGGTTGCATTAGTTCTAATTCCCATTTTATGAGCAGTTTTTGCAATTTCTATCCATTTTTCTCCTGGGATCTTTTTAGGACAAAGTTTTTTTCTAATCCTATCACTAAATACCTCTGCACCACCACCTGGCATTGAATCAAGCCCCGCATCAATTAGATCTTTAAGGGTAGTTTCTATATCTTTGTTGCCTATAGAAGCAATATGTGCAATTTCAACACATGTATATGCCTTTAAGTGAATGTTAGGCCTAGCAGATTTTATAGCTTTTAATAAATCAATATAATAACTATAAGGTAAATCAGGATGAAGTCCTCCTACAATATGTACCTCTTTTATGGGTTCATTCATCTTTTCTTTAATCTTTTCTACTGCCTGCTCTATTGTCATTTCATATGCATCAGGATGTCCCTTTCTTTTACCAAAAGCACAAAATGCACATAAATTGATACAAATATTTGAATAATTTATATGTTGGTTATAAACATAATAGGCTTTATTATCATTTTTTCTTTCTCTTACTATGTTAGCTAAAAAGCCAAGGGCAGAAAGGTCTTTAGAATTAAAAAGTCTCAATCCATCTTCAATACTAAGACGTTTATTATTTATTACTTTATCATAAATATCAGTTAATCCTTCTTTTTCTATTACCTTTAACATATGAGTTTCTCCTTAAGTACTTATTATATTTTTTATTTTTAAGAGAACCTTTTTTACCATTTCTATCTCTTCTTCTGTATTAAACTTACTTAAGCTAAATCTTATTGTACCTTTTGCATAGTCACTTTTTATACCCATTGCTCTAAGTACATGGGATATTTCTGCATGATCACCATGACAGGCTGCACCTGCCCCTACCATAATACCTTCTTTATCAAACATGGATACAATTTTTTGAGCTTCTTTGTGTTTAAAAGAAACACTTATAGTATTAGGTAGTCTATTTGTCGCATAACCATTAATTTGACAATCTATATCTATACTTTTTATTGCTTTTTCTAACTGATTTTTGAGATTTAATATATGTTTGCTATCTTCAGTCATATTTTCTTTTGCTAACTTACAGGCAACTCCAAGAGAAATTATCCCAGGCACATTTTCTGTACCCGATCTTCTGTTTTGTTCTTGTCCGCCACCAATAAGTAAAGGATTAATTTTTATGCCATTTCGTACAAACAATGCCCCTATACCTTTTAGAGCGTGAAATTTATGACCGGAAATTGATAACATATCAATATCTAATTGGTTAAGATCTATTGGTAGCTTGCTTACAGCTTGTACAGCATCACAGTGAAATAATACTCCTTTTTCTTTTACAATTTTAATAACCTCTTTAATAGGTGTTACTACTCCTGTTTCATTATTAGCAAACATTATTGAAACTAATGTAGTATGTTCAGTTAATTCATCATAGAGTTGATTTAAATCCAATACTCCATTTTTATCTACCCTGATTATGCTTATTTTATGGCCTTTTTGTTGTAGATACATAGCTGCTTC
>JAMONC010000138.1 GCA_027066725.1 Desulfobacterales bacterium | reverse complement strand
ACTGCACTTATTATTAAGTGTCCTTTTTTCCCTCTTATTTCTAGATCTATGAATGGTGAAAATATAGCAGTATTGTCTGATTCTGTACCACCAGATGTGAAGATAATTTCAGACGGACTGCAGTTTAATAGACTGGCTACTTGACTTCGTGCATTTTCTACAGCCTTTTTAGCTTCTTTGCCTAAGCTATGGGGGCTTGAAGGGTTTGCCCAATTATTTTGGAGACAGTTTAGCACCTCTTTTATTACCAAGGGATCTGGCTTAGTAGTTGCATTATTATCTAAATATATTGGATTCATAACTTAGACTCCAATTCTTTAAGGAATTTTTTAACCTCTGTTTTTAATTCTTCTAATCCTTTATCATTGTTTATTGTCCATGTAGAGTATTTTTCTTTTTCATGATCTGGTAACTGAGATTCTATAAAAAAAAGTACTTGTTTGGAATTCATATTTCTTGTTTGTTTGATCCTTTCAATTCTTTTTTGTATAGGAGCTTTAACTAATAATATCTTTGGGAAAAATTTATTCCAGCCTGCTTCAAAAAGTAATGGCACCTCAACAAATATATATTTTTTGTAATTTTTGTTTCTAATTGTTTTTATTTCTTTTTCTACTTCTTTTAATACGAGAGGGTGCAATATATCTTCAAGCCTCTTTTTAAGTGAAGGATTTAATAAGATTTGTTGTTTTATTTTTGTCTTATCTATCTGTTTATCTTTCTTTATGATATCTTTGCCAAATAGTTTAATTAGCTGAGAGTAAGCAAGCCCTTTAGGTTCACTTAATTTCTGAGTAATTTCATCTGTATCTATAACATGAAACCCATTTTCTTTAATTATTCTGCAAACAGTAGATTTTCCAGAGCCAATACCACCAGTTATTGCTATAGTTTTATCAAAATTATGCATGGTTTTATGTCTTAAGCTTAAAAATTAAACAAATTTGTTAAAAATCCAGAGTAATTTTACAAAAATTGAAGTCTATAAAATTATTTTTAGAATATTAATATTACTAATTGTTGAGAATAATATAAAATTTTGTTTTGGCATCTATAGTGCATATAAACTTTAAGTTGATCTAGATTTATATTACGTTTTAGTATCAAAAGAATAAATTTTAAGTTCTTATAAATTGTATCAAGTTTTTTAATGTGAATCCGAAAAAAATGTAAGACAAAATCTTTTTAATTAAAAAAATAACTCCATATAGGAGGAATTAAAAACATGATCAATCCTTTTAAAAAGATAGTATTTCTGATTTTAATTATTTCATTTTTTTTCTTGAATTTATCGTGTATTGTATTTGCATCCAATATCACCCCCAAAAACAGTTCTTCTAGCAATATTGATAATTCAAAATCAACATTTAAGACAGAAATATTACATATTAGTGGTCGAATAACAGATCCTCATGGAGAAGGAGTGCCTGATGCTGAAGTAGAGGTATTAATAAATGGTAAAGTACATCCTGTTGAATTAGTAGGGCATAAAATTGTTTCAGCAAGATATTGTATTACCGCCCCTGATGGTACATATCAGGCAAATTTAAAGGTAAAAGAGGGGGTATTAGAACATGCTAAAATAGCGATTCATATCTTTAAACCAAGTTTTGAAAGAAAAACCATACCTGTACCAGAAAGTCGCATTGCTTCTAAAGGCCCATTTCATATGGCCTCTGTTGATGTAACACTTAAGCGTACATTAGGACCTGCCTTTTGGATTGCTACAGTAATTTTTATCTTAGCCTACGTATTGATATCATTTGAGTTACTTCATCGTACATTGGCAGCAATGCTTGGTGCTTCATTAATGCTTGCTATTACTTATACACTTGGTAGTATAGATCCAGTATATCATATTATGAGTTATAAAAGTGCTATAGAATCTATTGATATGAATGTTATTTTTTTACTTATGGGTATGATGATTATTGTTGGAGTACTTAAACATACTGGAGTCTTTCAATGGTGTGCATATAAATCATATCAGTTAGCAAAAGGAAACGTATTTCTATTATCATGTATATTAATGACCTTTACAGCTTTTACTTCTGCTTTTTTAGATAATGTTACTACAATGTTGCTTTTAACCCCTGTTACGATAGAAATTGCTTTATCTTTAGATATATCACCACTTGCTTTATTAATTCCTGAAGTCTTAGCTTCAAATATTGGTGGTACAGCAACACTTATTGGAGACCCTCCTAATATTATGATAGGTTCTTATGCAGGATTAAGTTTTTTACAATTTGTTGAAAACCTAGCTCCGGTTGTCATATTATCGCTGATTATTTTATATGCACAATCTAAATTAATTTATGGTAAGACTTATAAAAAGGCTAGGGTAGATGATATAGATAAATTTATAGCAAAGCTTAGAGAAGAGTATCAAATTACAGATTCAATGCTCTTAACTGTAGGCTTGATAGTAATGGCTATTGTTATAGCTTTATTCTTGACTCATAGTATATGGCATATGGAGGTTTGTATTGCTGCTTTGTTTGGTGCATCAGTACTATTTACTTATGGTATAGTTACAAAAAAGGTAGATCTTACTGAACTTATAGAAAAGGATATTGAATGGACTACCTTATTGTTTTTCATATTTTTATTTATCTTAGTAGGTGCAGTAGAGCAGACAGGGCTTTTATCTTTAATTGCTGATTGGGTAAAAGATTTATCTCATGGTAATCTTACAGTAGCTATTTGTTTAATCCTTTGGGTATCTGCAATCATGAGTGCATTTATTGATAATATTCCATTTACAGCAACTATGCTTCCAATAGTAGCTTATCTTACTAAGGTAATTCCTGGGGCACAGTCTGGGGTCCTTTGGTGGGCGCTTGCATTTGGTGCTTGTTTTGGCGGAAACGGGACAATGATAGGAGCCAGTGCAAATGTAGTTACAATGGGTATTGCTGAATCAGCAGGGTATTCAATGAAATTTTTTGACTTTATGAAAGTAGCCTTTTTATATATGGTGTTAAGTGTAGCAATTGCCAATGTATGGCTTTTGATCTTTTATTAAAAAGGAGAATAATATATGAAACGAGAGGATATACTTACGAGTTTTCTAATCCCTATAGATGGAAGCGAGTGTTCTAAAAAATCTCTTTGTTTTTCTGGTACATTATTAGCTTCTATTGGATCTAGATGTAGGGCTATAACTCTTTTAAATGTATTAGCTGGAGGATATCTAAGTGAACATCTGTCAAATATAGATATAAGAGCAGAACATCTTATTGACTCAGAACAATTTAAGAAGATTAAAGAAGAACATGCCAGAAAACAAATTATGCCTATCTTGGATGACGCAGCCCAAAAGCTTTTAGATATGGGGGTAAAAACTGATATAGAAAAACTTGTTTTAGATGGAGATCCTGCAGATCAGATTGCAAAGATTGCTATAGAGCGTAATTTTTCAACAATTATTATAGGTAGAAGGGGGTTAAGTCCATTTAAGGAACTGTTTTTCGGAAGCGTAACAGATTCCCTCTTACATAGAGACTTGGAGACAAGTATTTATGTCATAGGAAATAACCAAGCTCATATTCCCCCTTGTCCCCCCAGAAGGGTACTTGTAGCAATAGATGGTTCTGCCCCAAGTATGGCAGCTCTTGAAGAAGCTGCTGTTTTATCACATACTTTAAAGGACTATGTTGAAAAGTTCATAATGCTACATGTTATTAATTTAGCAAGGTATGCTGAACATATAGAAAGTGGAATGAAACCAGAGGCAGAAGCAAATGGAATTTTGACTGAAGCAGAAGAGAAAATTGTGGACTTAGGCGTAGATCCAAAGATTGTTGAAACAGTTATAAGATATGGAAGACCAGTAGAGACTATATGTGAGGAGATTACAAAGAGAGAAATTGATTTATTATTCGTTGGACGTAGTGGACGAAGTAGGATAGAGGAATGGGTGCTTGGCAGTGTTAGTAGAGGGGTGCTTCATAGATGTCATGGGCCTATTATTGCTGTTATAGGAAGAGATCCTGATAAAGTAAAAGAGAAGTAAGAAACAAAAAGGGACAGTTAAATTAACTGTCCCTTTTTGTTTCAAATTATTTAGTTAAATCTTTTTAATATCTACCTGTATTCTGATTATCATGTAGGAATTTGGGCCATGGTGTATTAGCTAATCCTTTACTCGTAGAGTAAATAGCGTAGAAATAGCCATCTCCAGAGCCAATATAAATGGTACCATCTTTAGCTATAGCAGGAGAAGAATTTGTAATCCAAGACTTTGTCTTCATTTTCCATATAACCTTTCCTTGAGGACTAAGGGCATATAAGTAATTGTCACAAGAGCCAATATAGATAGTACCATCAGCTCCAATCGCGGGAGAAGAGTCTATATCATCACCAGTATTAAATTTCCACTTAAGTTTTCCATCAGGAGAAAAAGCATATATATAGTCATCCATTGACCCTACATAAATAGTACCATCAGGGCCAATAACTGGGGAAGAATCAACATCCTCTCCAGTTTTAAAGTTCCATTTAAGAGTTCCATTAGGATTGATGGCGTAGAAATAGTCATCACTAGAGCCTACATAAATGGTACCATCTGGTCCAATTGCTGGAGATGATTCTACTTCTTCCCAATCTCCAGTTTTAAATTTCCATTTAAGTGATCCATCAGGATTGATAGCATAGAGGTAGTCATCACTAGAGCCTACATAAATGGTACCATCTGGTCCAATTGCTGGAGATGAATCTACATAACCACCAGTATTATATTTCCATTTTAAACTGCCATCAGAATTAATTGCATATACATAGCCATCTCTTGAACCAACATAAATAGTTCCGTCTTTAGCTATAGCAGGAGAAGATGCAACATCTCCATCAGTTTTAAATTTCCATTTAAGTGATCCATCAGGATTGATGGCATAGAGATATTTATCCCTACAACCCACATAAATAGTACCGTTAGAGGTAATAGCTGGAGATGAATCTACATCTCCATCAGTTTTAAATTTCCATTTAAGTGATCCATCAGGATTGATAGCATAGAGGTAGTCATCACTAGAGCCTACATAAATGGTACCATCTGGTCCAATTGCTGGAGATGACCAAATTTCATCTCCAGTTTTAAATTTCCATTTAATTGTTCCTGGTTTTGCCGCAAAGGCAATTGTAGAAAATAATAACAAAAATACACAACACCATCCTTCGACTCTTTTTGTTTTTTGCAGCCACTTATTCATACTAGGTCCTCCTACTTAGTAGAGTCTTCGTATTTTTTACTAATTATGTTTTGAACTTTAATGAGAATTATTTTTTAGAATATTTCACCTCCTTTTTAATTTTTATCTAATGACCAATTTTTTAATTTTACTAATCTAAAAATCTCTAGGTATATATTAGAGGTTAGAATTAAAGTCAATAACTAAATTCTAAATAATTTGTAATTTATTATAGGTGAAAGTTAATTTTAAATTGGATATCTGAATATAGATATGTGTAAATAAATATTAAATTAGCTTTAAAGATTTTATACTTAATTAGTTCAACTTACAATAATATGACATCTGGATTGTTAAGTATTAAATAATCTTATAGGAAACTAAATTTTTTCTTGACAACTTTTAATATATCTTTTAATTATTACGGCTATAATGGGTAGTTATATGTTCTATTTTATTTTTATGTATGTTTTTATTATACTATAATATTTATTGTTTAAGATTAGTGTTGTTTTTTGTTAAATTTAATTAGTTTTTTAAGTAGTAAAATCTTTCCTTTCTGTTTTTTTAATGGAGTGTTTGAAATGGATTTAAAAAACAGGAAGTGAAAGATTTTTTTCTTTTGTGAAGAAAAAATAAAATTTTAAAGTAGGAGTTAAAGTTAATATCTTAATTATTAGGAATCTAGTCTTTTAAAAATCCTTAAATAAGGGTGTAAAGTTATGAGAGAACATATTGAAATATCTAGTACTATAAAGGAACAGTTACTTAAATTTGGGGCTCTCATAGATAAACGTCTTTTAGATGAAGCCACCCTAGAGAAATTGATTAGAAAATCTATAGCGGAATCCATATTTTTAGAGGATTTATTATTAGCTCTAGGTGTCCCTAAATATGAAATATTATCTTGTCTTTCAAATTATTATGATCTTCCTACAATAGAGTATGATGATTTATTAATGTTAAAAGAGGAGTACCTATCCAAATTAGATTTAGAAAAATGCAAAAAAAATTTATACTTTCCCATTTATATATCTCACAATAAAGCTACAGTTATTTGCTATGATCCAGAAAATCCGCAAATACTCATGGGACTTCAAGAAGATTTAGGTGTAGATACTATAATTAAAAAGATAGTTGCAGTACCCTCAGATGTAATCTTATTAGTAGAAAATAATCAGGATGTTATTCATAATTTCCCAGATTTTGCTAATAGGACTACGCTTGCAAAACTTCGTACTTATTTAGCAAATTGTAGAACCTCATTGTCTCAATTAAGAACTGCTATAGCGCAAGGTAGGACAGGGCTTGCCTTTATTCGTACAGGATTTTGTTTTATTGCTATAGCACTTTTAGCTTATAGGTTATTTGGTCTAAATTACTTTTT
The DNA here is from genome assembly GCA_027066725.1 of Desulfobacterales bacterium. Classification (GTDB taxonomy): domain Bacteria; phylum Desulfobacterota; class Dissulfuribacteria; order Dissulfuribacterales; family JAMONC01; genus JAMONC01. The sequence goes on along the minus strand of JAMONC010000138.1, from coordinate 3,521 downwards.
AATTGTACCAGAATTATTATTATTAGGAGTTGGTCTCTTTTCTATTTTCGATGGTTTTAAGTGGTATTTTCCTGCTAGGGCATTATGTAAAAATTTACCTAAATATAAATTTACTAAGCCCACCTTTGGTACAACGGTTTTAAAATTGGAAAGTCCTGGTGAAGTACCTGTATTAAAACGAGTTGGGCCTATTGAAGGAGCAAGAGAACTTTTAGATAAGTGGGAAGATTTAACCTCAGTAATTAGAAGAAGATTTTTCTCTATAGTTCGCACAGACTTAGCGGAAGAGCGTACCAAGCTTGCATATTCTAGAACAATAATGGCTGCAGCTCGCACAGGGCTAGCTTTTGCACGTACAGGTATAGCATTTATTGGTTTAGGTGTAGGTTTGATAAGGCATTTCCATCTAGGAAGATGGACTCCTTTTGATGCAGGGTTGATATTAGTAGGGACTATTATGAGTTTAGAGGGACTTTATTGGCATATCCCTGGTATCAAAGCATGTAAAGAGATCATGCAGTATATTAGAGAAATTGAACATATATCCTTTTGGAATAAAATTCTTTTTAGTTCCAGAACCTCTGATACACAAAACAATATATTAACTCCATTACCCTTAGATAGATCTTTAGTACCAGGTATTTTAGGTTCTACAGGACTTTCTTTACAGAGGATTATTAATGCTGAAGAGAGAAATATCAGGTCAAGACTTCGTACCATAATGGCAATTTCTAGAACAGGTATGGCCATTATTAGAACCGGAGCTAAGATATTTTCAATTGGTTTAGGGTTATTAGTATATTTTGGGATTAAGCAACATATGTGGACAGCCTTTGATGCTTCATTGGTTATTGTAGGATTAGCTGTTCTTGTTTTAGGTTTTTATCTGTTTATCCCCGCAGATAGAATTGTTGTAAGGGCTTCCCGTGAGTTTAAAGATTTTGAAATTCTTATGCCAGATTATGGAAAGCCAAAGTCATTATGGAAGAGACTTATTATTTACCATGAAGGGGTATAATCATGGCAAATGAAATAGCACTTGTTAATCATGAATTAGTAATAAAAGAAGAGGTAAAAAAGTTTGAGTCTCTTGTTAGAAGGGGGCTTTTAGGTGAAGAAGATCTTAATGCTGCGGCAGAGGCTGCTTTACATAGAGATAAGGACTTACAATATATACTTAGATATGAGTACAAAATCTCTAGCAGAAAATTATTAGAGGCTTTATCAAATTATTATAAATGTCCTTGGATAGAATATGATGAAAGAATGCTTATTCCTCCTGAATTGTTATATGGACTTGATAGTGAAAAGTTATGTGTAAGTCTTTGGTTCCCTGTAGCAAGACTTGGTTCTAGAGTAATCATCGCCGCTTGTAATCCCAAGGATGATTTTGTTAGAGAAGAAATAGAGAAATTTTTTAATACAAAGGAATATACAATTTGCGTTGCCTTGTCAGAAGATATTCAAGCCCTTATTCAAGATTTCTTATGTGGACCTCCAGATAATATTATGGGAAAAGAAAGGACAGGTCTTTCTTATTGGCGAAATACAATGGCCGAGTGGCGGACAAGATTAGCTGGTTATCGTACTAATTTTGCAAAGGTTAGAACATATTTTAGTTTACAGAGAAAGGGCTTAGGACTTATTGCGATTGCAAGACTTCTTATGGGTATGCATAAGTATCCTCAGTTAGTTCCTATTTATTGGTCCATGATTGTATTAGGACTTATTCTGGTGATAGCAGGTTTCTATAGTTATATAATGATAAAACATTCTCGTATGACTCCTCCAGATCATAGAAAGATGCTAGAAATTACTGCTGCAACTCTTATGTTTCTAAAAAATTATCAATATTTTCAAAAGAAAGAAATTGATACCCCTGTTTATACCTTTACTTTGGCACATTTATTTGAATCCTTAAAAAATCATTGTGTTTTTATAGCCTCTTCTTTAGATAATAAAATACGTTCAGCCCTTTCTCATGAAAGGACGGCTTTAGCTGCTAGACGTACAATAGCCGCATGTTTTAGAACTGTATATGCAAGAGGACGAACAGGGCTTTCTTTTATGCGTTCAGGAGTTGCATTTGTCAGTTTGGGGTTAGGATTAATGGTACATTTTGGTTTAGGAGTATTAAGTATATTAGATGTTTTTATAATATTGGTGGGGATTTGGATGCTTATTGATGGTATTAAAAACTATTTGCCTGTAAGAAAAGAGCAATCCGCACTAGCTAAGTAGTTTTTAGGCCTTTTTGTTTAAAAATATTACAGATATTCCACCATTATCTATGGTAATTCGGGCATCAAATTTGGGGATAAAAATATTTTTGAATTTTTTAGGACAAATTAAAGATATATTCCAATCTAATAATTCAGAGTCTATTTTGGTTTTTATCTTTTTATAGAAATTAATAGCATTTTCTTTTTTAAGTCTTTTACCATAAGGTGGGTTTGTGATAATAAAACCTTTTGATGCTATAGGGGGTGTTTTAAAAAAATCTTTTTGACTAAGGGTAATAAACTGTTTTACAGTTGCTTGTTGAGCATTTTTTATGGCACATTGTATAGCTTTTAAAGAAAGATCTGTTCCAAATATTTTAGGATTGGGATTTAGAGGCTTACCAATCTTTTTTATTGAGTTAAATAAGTTAATATCAAAGTTTTTCCAATCCATAAATGCAAATTTTCTATTTATCCCTGGTGCAATATTTAAAGCTATGAGAGCGGCTTCTATCAAAATTGTCCCAGAGCCACAAAAAGGGTCCCATAGAATTTCCTTAGGGTTCCAGTTTGATAAGTATATCATAGCTGCGGCAATTGTTTCTCTAAGGGGAGCTTTAACCTTTTGGGTATGGTATCCGCGTTCATGAAGATGTTTCCCTGAGCTATCAATACTAATGGTACATCTATTTTTAAAAACTCTTATATAAAGAGTCTGTGTTGAGTTATCTCTCTCGTGTGGTTTTATAAGTAGTAGTTTACGTCTTAGGCGTTTTTCTATAGCAGAAACAACTACATGTGCTAGTGCATCAGAGTGATATATCTTAGATTTCTTACATGTAGTTTTTATAATGATTTTATCTGTTTTATGTAAGTATATATCCCATGGATAGGCTATCACTTTGTCGTTAATAGTTTTTAATTTAGTGGTATAAAAAGATAAAAGTCTAACAAGTATTCTGTTTGCTGTTCTTAACCAGATATTTAGAAGATAAAGCTCTAATATAGTACCAGTAAGTTCTATCCCACCGCAGTCTGAAATTTTAGCATCTATTCCTAGGCGTTTTATCTCAGTTAATAGAACGGTTTCTAGATTGGGTAAGCATGAAACAAAAAATTTAAATTTTGATAGCATATTTGATGTCATAAAGTAATAATAAAATAAAACAAGACAAATTTAAGACTAAAAAATAAATATTGATTCCTAAAACGTAAAAAAATTAAAGAATGTTTGATGTTTCATTTTTAAACATATGTTTCAGCTAAAAAAATTTAATGATTTTAGTTAGTTATAAATAT
>JAMONC010000137.1 GCA_027066725.1 Desulfobacterales bacterium | reverse complement strand
GCCTCCTTTCAAACGACTGTCTTTTACCTTTCAAACGACTGTCTTTTAAAGCATTGAATCTGCTATTGTGACAGTCCTTTCACCTAACATGTTTGTATAGCTTCCGAGCTCATTATCATACCAGCCATATATTACAACTTGGGTGACAGGTATTTGTACGGGTTCTGCAGAAGTATCTTTTACTCCTGCAAGTTTAGGATCTACTGTAATAGCAGCAGTTCTTGTATGTATTTCTGTAGACTCAATTATTGCTGCTGCACCAGGGACTCCTATAATATCTGAGGAGACATTTTGTTCTTCACTAAATATTAAGTAACCCTTAGAGGGTCCATTTGCAGCATTTCTATATATGTCGTGTATTACATATCTGTTTATGGGTTTCTCAAGGCTTTTATCTTGAATTGTTAAAACAAGCACTATCAAAGAGCCTGTAGAAGTTGGTATTCTTACAGACTCTGCAATAAAGCCTATCTTTTTCATTTCTGGTATAACCAGAGAAAGGGCTTTTGCTGCACCTGTAGTAGTTAAAATGATATTGTTAAAGATGCTCCTATTTTTTCTAAGATCAGTTGCTCCACTTGCAGGTAGACGATCAAGCACCTTTTGACTACCTGTTGCTGCATGGACAGTAACCATGGATGCAGTCAAGATTCTATTGGCACCAAAATGGTCTAATATGGGTTTTACCATATGTGCTAGACATGTAGTTGTACAAGAGGCTGCAGAGATAAGCACATGGCGCTCTGGGATATAGTCATCTTCATTTATACCCATTACTGTTGTAACTGCATCCTCTGGCATAGATTTACTCTTATCTTTTATCTTAAATGGAGCAGATAAGATTACTTTAGTTGCTCCAGCTTCAAGATGTCCTCTTAAAGCCCCTTTGGGACTGTCTGCAGGAAGAGTTGGGTCAGTAAAGACACCTGTTGTATCAACTACTAAAAATACATCGTGTTCTCGCCATTTGATATCCTTTGGATTTCTACTTTCTCTTAGTATTCTTACAGGTACTCCATCTATTGTCATAGTACCTTCTTCTTCATTTAAATTTTCTATAACATGAGTACATCTAAATCCATGTAGATATGTGCCAAGCCAGCCATAGGTACTATCTTTTTCTATAGAAGCAGCTAGGTCTGCAAGGCTTTGTCCTACTTGACGTCCAATGTTTACTACAATTTCTGAAAAAGAACGCCTTGCTACATGATGCCAAAGTGTAAGTTTACCAATACGGCCAAGTCCATTGATACCAAGTTTCATGGGGCGTGGGCTTTCACTAATTTCAAACATCTATTGTCCTCCTCCTTTTCTCCTTATTTAATTTTGTTTTTTTGGTAGGCTGTAGCGCAAGTTAGATAAGAGATGCATCTTCTTGTTCCTCAACTTTATGTTTGCCTTTATAAATTGCGCCACTTCTACCATCAATACTTATAAAAGTGCCAGGTACAATTTTGTGATTGTTTATAAGTGCATATTCTTTGGACTCATAAACAATCATCTGCTTACAACCTACCACACAGGTTTTATCCAACCTAAAAGCAACTATGGCAGCATGGGAAGTTTGCCCTCCTTTGGCAGTAAGGAGCCCATCAGCCATGGAAATTTCTCTTATATCTTCAGGGACAGTGTCTGACCTAATAAATATAAGTTTTGTAGCAGGCTCTTTTTTCCTGTAGTATTTAATTTGATCAAGCGTAAAAACAGCTCTTCCTGAGAGGGCGCCTCCAGATACTCCAATTCCATGTGCAAGATAGCTTTTTTCAAGTTCTTTTGTAGGTAGAAAGGCTTGGATTTTACTAGCCTTTTTAGTAGTCATATCTCGACTTTGTAAAATGAAAAGGTCTTTTTCTTCAGGTCCTTCAAATGTAAATTCAATTTCTTGAGGAGTCCATTTTTTATCGTATATTAAGATCCTAGCATTTTTAAGAAGTGCATTATATATATTAGGAAAGGTTTTTTCTAAAGATTCAGCAGGATCAAGTCCAAGTGCCTCACTTTGTTCAACAGATATAGGATATGTTGACACAAGTCCGCTTACTATATCTTCTCCTTGATTCCCTGGGGTATAATCACCCCAAAGAGCAACGCGATCTAATTTTTTGTGTGGATTTGCAGTAAAAAGTACTCCAGTACCAGATGAAGTTGAAAGATTTCCAAAAGCCATTGTTTGGACAATTACAGCAGTGCCCCAGTAATCTGATATATCCATTATTTCTCTGTAGTCTTTTGCTTTGTCTGAGTCCCAAGAGTCAAGGACTAGTTTGATTGCTTTTAGTAACTGTTCAAAAGGATCTTCATAAGGATCTATACCATTATCTAAAAGAGCTTGTCTATATTTTAGAGCAAGCTCTTTCATCTGTTCACCACTAAATTCTCTTTTTTTATTTACGCCATATTTCTTTTTATGTTCATCCATAAGAGAGCTAAATATCTCTCTTGTAAGACCAAAAGACATTCCCCAACTCTGAAGAAATCTTCTATAGTTATCCCATGCAAACCATGTTTTACCTGTACGTTTGGCAAGGCCTTCAATAGTTTTAAGTGTGCTCCCTACATTTATTATAGTTGCCATCATACCTGGCATAGAGATAGCCGCC
>JAMONC010000136.1 GCA_027066725.1 Desulfobacterales bacterium | reverse complement strand
AAAGGCCTATCTAATTGTAGAAGACGAAGAAAAACCAAGTATAGAGATACTAAATTCCGTTTTAGATATTCTAGAGCAATCAGGAATTGTTTATGGAAGGTTACCTATACCTGAACCAACAGAAGAGGGATGGCTTATTGCAAAAGGTAAAGAACCTGTTACTGGAGAAGATGGACGAATTGATTTATTGGTGGATTTACCTAACAAACAAGCTATAAAAGGAAGTTGTGAAGATTTTGGGATAAATATATCATCTTTAGATGAAGATGCGGAGTTCCAAGAAACTCATTGTATTGAAAACATAGTAAATGTAGAAAAGGGTAAAGTAATTGCCAAAAAAATACCACCTACTCAGGGTAAAGCTGGCCAAGATATATTTGGGAATAAAATTCCTGCTCCTCTTGGTAAATATGTGCCATTTAAGCCTGGTGAAGGAGTTGAAATATCTAAAGATGGAAGCAAATTATTAGCTTCTATTGATGGAAGATTAGATATAAAACACGATGGAACAATTAGTGTATTGGATTATTGGACCATAAATGGCTCAGTTGATGCCCATACCGGACATGTAAACTTTATTGGGAAACTTCTTACTGTAAATGGCTCTATTGAAACAGGATTTAAGGTAAAAACTAAAGGTGATCTTATTGTGCGAGACTCTATTGAAAATGGTGCCCATGTAGAAGCAGAAGGCAATATCACAGTAAATGGACTCATAAGAGCAAATAAAACCTTTGTACATACAAAAAAGGATCTTTCTTGTCTTGCTATAGAATATGCAAGAGTAAAAGTAGAGGGGAATTTAGTAGTTAAGGATTATATACTTGATGCAAGATGTCATGTAAGAAAAAATATAGAAGTTATACAGGGTAGAGGACAAATACTTGGTGGTACTGTTATGGCAGGGAGATCTATCATTCTTAATAAAGTTGGGTCTGTAGCAAATGTTAGAACAAGAGTCTTTGCAGGTTATGACCCACTTATTGCGATTGAATACCATAAGATAGTTAATAGTATAGAAATACTAAGTAAGAAGAAACGTCAGCTTGCAGAAGGATTAAGGAAGATCTTAATTTTTCAAGAAACTAATAAACTCAATAAAAATCTAAAAAATAAAAAGAATATGATACAACATGCCTTAATTGATATAAAAAACCAGATAAAAATCTATAAAAAAAATCTAAAAGACATGGAAAAATTTTTCTCTAATCTACAAGAAGCTACAATTTTAGTAAAAGATTATATTAGAACCAATACTATCATAAAGATTGAAAATGCTACATTAAAACTTTCCGAGGATTTAAAAGGCCCTGTCATATTTTATTTCTCACAAGGAGAGATTTCTTATAAAAATCCAGAAGAAGATAATTTATTTGAAAGTTAAAAGTTTATTCATAATAAAAATTGATTGAATCTAGATTCATATTTTTTTAAAAAATACTTGGCAAACATACTTTATTGTGTTACATGAAACCACAATATAGGAATAAAGAATTATTTTTTTGCTGCTAATTATTTAGTTTAAATTTAGTGGGTTATCTATAGGGTATTATGTTGAATCCTTATAGAAAAGTAACTTTTATAAAATTTTAATTCAGGCTTAAGGAGGAAGTGATCATGGCGGTTTATGTTCTTGGACACAAAAACCCGGATACAGATTCTATTACTGCGGCCATTGCCTTTGCAGAACTCCAGAAGAAGTTAGGTGTAGATGCTGTTCCTGCAAGGCAGGGTGATCTTAATCCAGAAAGTGAATTGGTCCTCAAAAAATTTGAGGTCGAAGTACCAGAGTTAGTTACAGATGTAACAGATAAGCAGTATATGCTTGTTGATCATAGCGACATCAAACAAGCACCTGATAATTGGGATAAGGGTGAGCTTCTTGCAATAGTTGATCATCATAAAGTTGGAGATATTACAACTCCTAATCCTATTTTCTTCTGTGCTATGCCTGTAGGATGTACTGGTACTGTTTTATACAAACTTTATGTAGATTTATATAAGAAAGAAATTGATCCTAAAGTAGCAGGACTTATGCTTTCTGCTATTTTAAGTGATACAGTATTATTTAAATCTGCTACATGTACTCCAGACGATAAGGCTGTTGCAGAAGAACTTGCAAAGATAGCTGGTGTTGATGATATGATGGCTTGGGGCATGGAAATGGCTAAAGCCAAAAGCGCTGTAGAAGGCGTTGCTCCAAAAGATCTTATCTTCCGTGACTACAAAGACTTTAATATGGGTGGCAAAACTGTAGGTATTGGCCAGCTAGAGCTTGTTTCTTTAGACCTTGTTGCCAATATGAAAGATGATCTTTATGAGGCAATGAAAGAGGTTAAAGAGGAAGGAAATCGCCATAGTGTATTTTTAATGCTTACAGATATTATGCAAGAAGGTACAGAGCTTATGGTAGTAACAGATGATCCTTCTATAGTAGAGAAGGCCTTTGGTAAGCCTCTTGAAGGAAGATCTGTTTGGTTACCAGGCGTAATGAGCAGAAAGAAACAAATGGTTCCTCCGCTTGAAAAGGCCTTCGGGGCATAAAAATAGGAGTCGGTTGGGACTAAAAAGGGGATTCCCCCCAAGGCAAAACGGAGTCCTTTTAATTAAGAG
>JAMONC010000135.1 GCA_027066725.1 Desulfobacterales bacterium | reverse complement strand
TTATGGTTAGCCTATCTGTTGGCCTATGTAATTCAAGCCTGCCAGGTAAGTTTTCTGCCATACTAAGAGCACTAAGTATTGCAATGGGGTCTATACCTAAAGCATAAGAAGTTGCTGCTACACATAATGTATTTTGAACATTAGCTTCCCCTATAAGAGGAAGTAAAAAGTCATATCTTTTCCCATCAAAGTCTAAAAGCATTAAAGTTTTAAATCCTTCTGGCTTAAAGGAGATGCACTTTATAAGTGATTCTACTTTTTCTATTTTGTAATTTTTATTTTCTAAACTATATCCAACTAATCTAGCTTTTGTCTTTTTAGAGGCATCTACAATCCATTTATTATCTAAATTTACTGCACATAATCCCTCTTTACCTATTGACTCAAAAAGCCTACCTTTTTCTTTTGCAACCTTTTCTATAGAACTAAGCCCTTCAAGGTGTGAAGGAGCAATGTGTGTTATAACACCTACATTGGGCTTAGCAATATCTATTAACTTTTCCATTTCACCTTCTTGATTTATTCCAAGTTCAAGAACTGCCCACTTTGTTCCTTCTGAAATGGAAAATATGGTAATTGGAAGCCCTATAAGGTTATTAAAATTACCTTGTGTCTTTTGAGTAGGCCATATCGAACTAAGAACCAGATATAAAAGCTCTTTTGTAGTGGTTTTACCACATGAACCAGTAATACCAACAACATTAAGACCTAACCTCTTTCTCCAAAAGGCTGCAAATTTATCTAATGCCCAGAGTCCATCTTCTACATAAAGGATAAGGGGGCTATTTTTTGCTCGGTTTAAGCCATCAAGTTCATCCAAGACCTTGGTGTCACAAACCACTGCTCCTTTAGCCCCCTTTTCTATCGCATCTAAAACAAAATCATTACCATTAAAACGCTCTCCCTTTAACGCCCAAAAAAGCTCGCCTTCCCTTATGCTTCTACTATCTGTTGATATAGCTGGAAATCCTATATCAGGATCTCCTGACAAAATTTTTGCTCCTGTCTCTTTTATTATATCTTTTGCCCAAAATACTTCTTTCATTACTCACCAAATATTTCTTTAAATGCCTCTTTTAAGACCTTTCTATCATCAAAATCTATTTTTTTATCTCCAATTATCTGATAGGCTTCATGCCCTTTACCAGCAACTAATATCACATCACCCTTACTGGCAATTTTAACCGCTTCAAAAATTGCCTTTTTTCTATCTGGTATAACTATTGTGCTCTTTAACTCCTCTTCATTTAACCCTGTAAGCATATCTTTTATAATTTCATTTGGATCTTCACTTCTAGGGTTATCAGAGGTAAGTATAGAAATATCTGAGACTTTAGAGACAATTTGGGCCATAATAGGCCTCTTTGATCTATCCCTATCACCACCACAACCTATTACTACTATTAATCTTTTATTTGTAAGTTTTTTTATAGATATTAAAACCTTTAATAAAGCATCCGGAGTATGAGCATAATCTACTAATGCCAATATACCTGAAGATGATTCTATCCTTTCAAGTCTTCCTGGTATATTAGAACAAGATGCAATACCAAAGGTTATAACTCTTAAATCAAGTCCTAAAGAGATACCGGTAGCTACTGCTGCCATAATATTATAGAGGTTATGTATACCTAATAACCTAGAAGTTATATCTAAAAGTCCCTTAGGAGTTATAAGTCTAGCATGGATCCCGTTTATATCTTGATTCCATTTTAAAGGTCTTATCATTGCATGAGGACTAAATCCATAGGAAAGTTTTTGTCCCAAAACGATATTAAACAGTTTCTTTCCCCATTCATCATCTATATTTATTATGCTAAAATTAGGAGTATATATCGTAAAAAGTTTTAGTTTTGCTTCAAAATAACTCTTCATATCTTTGTGATAATCTAGGTGATCCTGACTAAGATTTGTAAAGATTGCCCCTTTAAATCTACATCCACTCACTCTATCTTGCTGAAGTGCATGAGAAGAACATTCCATACAGACTAAATCCACTTTATTTTTTGCCATTGATGATAAAAGCCACTGAAGGGTAACGGGATCTGGGGTTGTTTGTGTAGCAGATATCTCCTTATCTAAGATTTTATGTCTTATTGTGCCAATAATTCCTGTCTTTAACCTAGCAACCCTAAATATTGATTCTAATAAGTAAGTAGTTGTTGTCTTTCCATTAGTCCCTGTAATCCCAATTAAAGACATTTTCCTAGAGGGCCAACCATAAAATGCGCTGGCCATAATGCCTGTAGCCCATCTAGGATCATCTAATCCAATTATTGCTTGCCATTTTCCCTTATCTTTAAGTTCATCTATTCTATCTGCATCTAATGCAAGGGCAATAGCTCCTCTTTTAAGGGCATCATTTACAAAGTTTAATCCATCTAATCTAGTTCCCTTAATAGCAATAAATAGATTGCCCGGTTTAGTCTTTAGGGAATTAAGTGAAATACCGGAAATAATTTGATCCTTATCACCCTTATATAAGCTCACATTTGATGCTAAAGGAGAGATAATATCTCCTATTGTAACATTTCTTTCCATATTATTGATAAAAGGCTCTATCATAATTTAACTATGATCCTCATCAATATTTATAGATGCCCAAAAAGAGCTAAACCTTCTTCTAATAAATTT
>JAMONC010000134.1 GCA_027066725.1 Desulfobacterales bacterium | reverse complement strand
AATAAGCTTTCATAAGCAACAATAGATAAAATAAAGTAAATAAAAAAATAAAAAATCAAATAAAATCAAAAAGCTTTTCCTTAAGAGATAATAGAGCCTTAAAACGATGGCTAAGTCTATTTTTCTCTTTAGGATTAAGCTCTGCCATTGTCTTTTTTAAGCTTGGAAGATAAAAGATTGGATCATACCCAAAGCCTTTATCTCCCCTTGGTTCCCTAGCTATAATCCCCTCACATATCCCTTCAGCCCAAACATAATGCCCATCTGGCTTATAAACTACAACACAACATCTAAACCTAGCTGTTCTATCTTTATTAGGTATATCTTTAAGCGCAGTTAATAGCTTTTTATTGTTTTCGCTATCTGTTGCCTGCTCTCCTGCATACCTTGCAGAATATACGCCAGGAGCTCCATTTAAAGCATCAACTTCAAGCCCAGAATCATCTGCAAGAGCTATAACATTATAAGTTTCTGAGACAATTTTTGCCTTTTTAAGTGCATTTTCTAAAAATGTTTTACCATCTTCTACTACATCTGGCATAGGCCCTATATCTGAAACAGGAATTACATTGAATGAAAAATCAGACAAAATATCTCTTATCTCATCTACCTTACCTTTATTGCTCGTAGCAATTACTATATTTGTCATTTGATCTAATCCTTTAAACCTACACTTTTTAATACAGCCTTAACACCTTCAATACCTAAGACACATATCTTATCCCACAAAAGCCAATCAATAGGACTATCTTCTGCTGTAGCCTGAATCTCCACAATTCTACCCTTGCCTGTTAAAATAAAGTTTGCATCCATCTTAGCACTTGAATCTTCTTGATAATCGAGGTCAACAATTACCTCATCATCAACTACTCCTACACTAATTGCAGCGACACTGTCTATAAGAGGATCATTTTCCAGTATACCTTCTTTAATTAGCTTTTTAATAGCATCTTTTAACGCAAGATATGCACCTGTTATAGATGCAGTCCTCGTACCGCCATCTGCTTGTATAACATCACAATCAACACGAATAGTACGACGTCCTAAAAGAGAAAGATCTGTCACTGCCCTTAAAGAACGCCCTATAAGTCGTTGTATCTCCATTGTACGTCCTTTTACCTTTCCTGTACGAGACTCCCTTGGAATCCTAGTATTTGCAGAACAAGGTAGCATCGCATATTCAGCTGTTATCCAGCCTGTTTCATCTTCTATAAATGGTGGGACATCATCTTCTATAGTTACTGCACAAAGAACCCAAGTATTGCCTTGCTTTATAAGAACGGAACCATCTGCATGTATCAAAAAATCATGGATTACCTCTATCTTCCTTATTTCATTATTTAATCGCCCATCATGCCTCATATACTTCCTCCAAGGATCCCTTAGATTATAAACATTGCATCTCCATAACTATAAAATCTGTATCCAGAAGTGGCTGCATGCTTATATGCTTTTAGTATTAGCTCTCTTCCAGCAAACGCGCTAACTAAAACAATTAATGAAGACTTTGGAAGATGGAAATTTGTAATCATGGCATCAACTATTTTAAATTTATGCCCAGGTACTATATATAAATCACAAAAGTTACTGTAGGGTAAAACCTTACCAGATTTTCCTGAAGCCTCTAAGGCTCTAACACTAGTTGTACCGACAGCAATAACCCTTCCACTTTTAGACTTAACATTATTTATAGCCTTAGCACTTTCTTCACTTATCCAAAGCCATTCAGAATGAATTTTATGTTTTCTTATATCCTTATCCCTTATAGGTGCAAAAGTCCCATAACCTACATGTAAAGTAACAGTTACGATCTTAACCCCTTTATTTTTAATCTCTTCTAAAAGTCTTGTAGTAAAATGAAGTCCTGCCGTAGGGGCTGCAACAGATCCTGGTACTTTTGCATAGACAGTTTGGTAGCATTTCCGATCTATTTCTTCCTCTTCTCTTTTTATATAAGGAGGAAGAGGTACCTTAGCTGCCTTATCAAGTACTTCTTCTAATAAGCCACTATAAAAAAGTTTAATATGAGCTCTACCATCTTTAACTTCTATTACTTTAGCACTTATGCCTTGTTGGCAATAAACTATCATACCTGGACGTAAAGGCTTTGAAGCCCTAAAAAGGCACTCAACTTTAGCCACTCCTATATCTATTTCTTCAGGAAAGTGCAGCAAAAAGAGTTCTACCTTACCTCCAGTTTCCTTTTTACCAAAAAGCCGTGCAGGAAAGACTCTGGAATCATTTAATACTAGGCAGTCTCCTGGATTTAAAAAATCCACGATATCTTTAAAATTATGGTCTTTAAAGGTAGCCTTAGCTCTATCTAAAACCAATAATTTTGAACTCTCTCTATCCTTTACAGGGTATTGAGCAATAAGGGAAGGATCTAATGGATAGTCATAGTCATCTAAATTAAAGCTGTAGTCCATAACGCAAGGTTCAAGAAAAAAGTCCTGTTCTAAGAGAAATATAACAAAGGACAAGTCCAACAATAATACTTATAAACCCTAACCATCTTAGAGATTGCGGAGACATCTTTTGGATCTCTGCAAGCACTATCTGCATCTTTTCAGGAAAACCAAAATAAGGAATCCCCTCAAAAATTAGGGCTAGTCCTAATGCTGTAAAAAAAAGCTT
>JAMONC010000133.1 GCA_027066725.1 Desulfobacterales bacterium | reverse complement strand
GAAACCAAGAAGTTGTAGACAACTTGTTGCAATATGTGTTGCAAAAAGCTTAAGAGGAAAGGCAATCTCATTATAAATTACATAAGGTAGAGGTATCATAAAAATAAGATATGCAATAGGCCAAAAACATATCTTTAAAACCTCTATTCCCCAAAAAGACAATATAAAACCATATAACATTACTATTATAGAAAAACGCTGGCTATAGTATTCCCCACCTGTTCTTCCAATCAAATATATAGCTCCTGCCAATAAAATAACTATTAATCCCCACCAACTTGGAGCTATCTTTGCTGTTTTAAGTTTATCTCTTTCTAGCCAGATAAGATAACCTGTGATAATTGGAATGAGAAAACCATGGGAATAGTTTGGATCATGTACCCAATCTGAAACTAAGCCTATAACAACCTTATAATATAGAAGTGAAACACATAAGAGAAAAACTATAACTAACAATAATGAAATCTTAAAAAGAAATAAAGAAACACTTTTATTATCCACTTTTACCCTATTAAAAGAGGGAGAATTTGTATCTCCCTCTTTCCCTCCATCCTTTATTAAAGAACTAATGAAATATAAATTTTAATTAATGTGTTCTTAACTCTGTCTGAGATTCTGCCCCTTCAGATGGTTTTCTAAACCAATCTGGAGTTTCTGTAGTCTCTGGTGCAAGAAGTGCCTCCGGATCATCCAACACCAAAGCCCTCTTTAAAACCTCATCCATGTGTTTTACAGGATGAATTTTTACTGCATTTTTAATCTTATCTGGAATTTCTTTTAGATCTCTTTCATTCTCTTCAGGTATAAGTACATGCTCTACTCCTGCCCTTCTTGCAGCAAGAAGCTTTTCCTTAAGTCCTCCTATAGGAAGGACCCTTCCCCTTAAGGTAATCTCACCTGTCATTGCTACATCATTTTTAATAGGTATTTTAAGAAGAGCAGATACAATAGCAGTTGCTATAGTAATACCTGCAGAAGGTCCATCTTTTGGAATTGCTCCTTCAGGTACGTGAACATGTATATCTACCTTTTGATAAAAGTCCCAAGGAAGCCCAAGCCTATGAGCACGTGATCTTACATAACTCATAGCAGCTTGCACAGACTCTTGCATTACATCGCCTAATTTACCTGTTATTGTAAGCTTACCTTTACCTGGCATAATAGCAGCTTCTATCTGAAGAAGTGCCCCGCCAGTTTCTGTCCATGCAAGGCCTGTTGCAACACCAATTTGCTCTTCTTCTTCTTTTTGTCCAAATCTGTACTTTGGAACTCCAAGATACTTAGATATATCCTCTGCCTTAATAGTTACTTGCTTAAAGCCCTCTGGGTTTTTAGCAACCTCTTTTGCAATCTTACGACAAATAGAAGCAAGATTCCTCTCTAAGTTTCTTACACCAGCTTCTCTAGTATATTCTCTAATAATCTGAAGTATTGCCTGATCTTCAATCTTTAAGTGATCTTCCTTTAACCCATGTGCCTTAAGCTGTCTTGGTAAAAGATATCCCTTTGCAATCTCAAGCTTTTCCTCTTCTGTATAGCCAGAAAGCTCTATTATCTCCATCCTGTCTTGAAGAGGAAGGGGAATAGTATGAAGCGCATTTGCCGTAGTTATAAATAAGACCTCAGAAAGGTCATAGTCTAAGTCTAAGTAATGATCATTAAACGCGTAATTTTGTTCTGGGTCCAATACTTCAAGAAGTGCAGATGCAGGGTCTCCCCTAAAATCTGCACTCATCTTATCTACTTCATCTAAGCAAAATACAGGGTTTATTGTACCTGCCTTTTTTAAAGACTGTATGATCTTACCTGGAAGCGCCCCAATATAGGTGCGTCTATGACCTCTTATTTCTGCTTCATCTCTTACGCCACCTAAAGAAAGACGTACAAAGTTTCTGCCAAGTGCCCTTGCAACAGAACGCGCAAGAGATGTCTTACCAACACCAGGTGGCCCTACAAAACAAAGGATCGGACCTTTCATCTTTTTTACAAGGCTTTGAACCGCCAAGTACTCAAGAATCCTCTCCTTTGGCTTTTCAAGGCCATAATGGTCTTCATTTAAAATGCGCTCTGCCTCTTCAAGGTCATGTTTATCTTTGGTTCTTTCATACCAAGGAAGAGATAGTATCCAATCTATATAATTTCTTACAACAGTAGCCTCTGCAGACATTGGAGGCATAATCTTTAGCTTTTTAAACTCCTGCCTTACCTTTGAAGCAGCCTCTCTAGGAAGTCTCTTTTTCTTTATGCGGCGCTCAAGCTCTTGAAGATCACTTTGGACATCGTCCTTTTGCCCCATTTCTTTCTGGATTGCGCGCATTTGTTCATTTAAATAATAATCGCGCTGATTCTTCTCCATCTGTTTTTTAACACGATCTTTAATACGTTGCTCTGTCTGAGCAATCTCTATCTCTGCGCGCATCATCCCATATAAACGCTCAAGACGCCTTCCAGGATGTATTAATTCTAAAAGAGACTGCTTCTCACCTACTTTAAAAGGTACATGAGCAGCAATTGTGTCTGCAAGCCTTGAAGGATCATTAATAGATGCAATAGAAAGGGCTACCTCTGGTGATATCTTTTTCTTTAATTTTACAAATTCATCAAAGGCTCCAACAGTAACTCTAATAAGAGCTTCTATCTCTGGACCACTTACTTCAATG
>JAMONC010000132.1 GCA_027066725.1 Desulfobacterales bacterium | reverse complement strand
GCACAATAAGAAGCACTTGAGGCAACAGCTACAGAGTCAGAAAGCTCTGCTAGATAGGAAAGTCCACCTATATCTTCCAGCTCATTTTTGGATTTAAGTAATTCTCCAACACTTAAGATATCTACGGGTTCATTTTTCTGAAAAAGTTCTACCATTGCCCTATAAATCTTTTCATGGGCTTTACGGTAGAAATCTTCTGGACGTAATATCTCTATTACCTGAGGCATTACCTCAGGCTTTATTAGGATACTGCCTAGAACCCCTGCCTCAGCTTCAATACTTTGAGGAGGGACTCTAAGCCTTAATTCTCCTGAATCTCTTTTAAGCCCTGTGGCCATTTTATAATGGACTTAATTTTTCTGAGCTATCACATTTAATTTTATAGTAGCATCAACCTCTGGAGCAAGTTTTATCAAAATAGAATATTCTCCAAGCTCCTTAATAGGCTCATCTAGTTGAATTTTCTTTCTATCTACACTGTAACCTTTATCAGAAATTGCTTTGGCTATATCCATACTTGTAACAGAGCCATATAATTTACCAGACTCTCCAACTTTGACAGGAATCTCTATCTCTAACTTATTAAGCTGAGCAGCCAAAGCTTCCAAATCTGCTTTGAGTTGAGCAGCCTTTTTACGAATAGCCTCTTGTTGACGTTCAAGCTGTTTAATATTCTTACTTGTTGCAATAACAGCCTTGCCCTGAGGGATAAGATAATTTCTAGCATACCCGTCTGCTACATTTACAATATCTCCAGCACTTCCTAAAGATTTAATACTTTCCTTTAAAATAACTTCCATAAATATCCTCCATTGTAGAAGATTTCATTCTTTTGTTTTTTATTTTTCTTGATTAGATGTCGGTTGACTTGTCCTTCTTAAATCAAACCATACATCAAGTAATCCAACAATAGCAGTGATCAATAATCCATACCACTCTAAACTAATTAGAGCATAGCAAATCCCTCTTAAAAAAGCTGGGATATTAAGTCGTTTTAAATGGTACGCCAAAATAGCTATACCCTGAATATAATAAATTCCTCCCAAAAATACCAATGCATTTTTACCTAATATATTCCAAGGATTATGTCCCCAAAGAGCAAGTGCACCAGAGGCAATCGCAAGCCAAATAAGCTCATCAGGAAACTTCCAGTGGCTAAATTCAGGACCAAATACCTGAGTATTAAAAAATTTATTTCCTATATATCTCGCAACAGCGGTATTTATCCCTGAAACCATTGCAAAACTTAAAGCAAAAAAACAAGGAAGATACTCAAGAAAATCCTTCTTCCACTCTAAAAATAGCTCTTTAAACTGGGTTCTTTCCCCGTTCTTTATTATTCCCATTTTTATATACTGTTGATAAGCTAAGTCCATCTGTTTTGATATAGAAAGTTTTAGCTTGCTATAGGTATAAAGAAAGCCCTTTGGAGAAGCTACCATCAAAAAAAACAAAAAGGCAGTAGCTAAAAACAAAAAACCTATCAACAATGTTTCAGGACCAGAAAAATTTCTTCTCCTACATATCCAAAATACACTCCAAAGCCCAGATGCTTCAAGGATCCATACTGCTCCAACTACTCCGCCTACTACAGTACAAAGAGCAAGAGATATAGCAGTAACAAGCCAAAGTAGAGCTACAGCCCTTGTGGGAGGCAGATCTTCTAGTAGACACAAAAGAGCTCCTGGCACACAAACCTGTGCCACAGCCCAAAAAGGAGGCACCAACATAGGTACAACTAAAAGCCCTAAAGCCCAAAATATTCTTATATAAAAACGTGGTACCCCCTGCCTTAATTCCTGATCAGGCATGAAAGGAGACATAAAAGATTATAAATGCTTATTCATTCTCCTCAATAGCATGACCAGAGGTAAATGGCATAAGAGCCATAATTCTTGCAATTTTTATAGCGTTTGTAAGCCTACGTTGGTGCTTTGCGCATGTACCAGTAATACGCCTTGGAAGTATTTTACCACGTTCTGTTACAAAATGTTTTAGAGTTTCTGGATCTTTATAATCTATCTTTAATGTCTTATCTGCACAAAAACGGCAAACCTTACGTCTAATATATATTCTTCTGCGAACAGCAGGACGTTTTGCATTCTGATTATTAGACATATTTCCTCCTTTATAAAAAAATTAAATTAACGAAGTCCAAAAAAGACTTAAAGCACTCTTAAACCTCTTCACTTGAATTAACATCAGAGGATGGTTGAGGTTCTGCAACTGCCTTATCCGGTATAAATTTATCAGATTTTTTAATGGTAATAAATTTTAACACGTTTTCATCAAGTCTTAAATTTCTAGTCATCTCAGAAATAGTTTCACCCGGAGCACCATATTCAAGAAGAACATAATAACCTTTGGTAAGTTTTTGGACTCTATAGGCGAGGGTTCTAAGTGGCCAAGGATCTACTTTAACAATCTGTCCACCATGCTCAGTTATAATAGATTTAAATTTTTCAATAATCTCTTTTCTTTCTTCGTCACTTAAATCAGGACGGAGAAGGAAAAACGTCTCATAATAACGTAATTTTTCCATAAAAACCTCCTTTTGGTCTAATCGGCCCTGTTTTTTATGAAAAAACAGGGCAAGGAGCATAATGCTCTTATTTAGTTTTTGTGCTTGATAATAAAAAATTTTTTATTAGTCAAGATCATTAAGATTCTTTTTTTAATTTTTCAAATTTCCTCTCTTTTATTGAAC
>JAMONC010000131.1 GCA_027066725.1 Desulfobacterales bacterium | reverse complement strand
TGCATTAAAAGAAAGCAATGTAGAGAGATATATATCTGGTAAAGAAATTAAAAAGGTAATATATGTACCTAATAGACTTATAAATTTGGTGGTAAAGGGCTAAAAAGGGTGAAAGGATTTATTAAAAAGGGCCTTTTGTGGCCCTTGTTTTTTGTTCTTTGTGCATGTGGTTATCATGTAGGGATTGCCCCTACGGGACTTCCCCCTTATGTAAAGACCATTTATATTGGGGTATTTAAAAATCCTACAAATGAATTAAAACTAGGTGCACAGATTACAGAAAAACTTAGGGAAGAGTTTATAAAAAAAGGAGGGCTTAAACTTGCCCCAAAAGATAAAGCAGATGTAATACTTGAAGGCAAAATCCTATCTGTCTCAAGTACTGGTGTTGCTTATGTAAGATATAATGTCTCTGTTGAAAGAGAGATTACTGCTAGGTTTAGTGCAAAACTTATAGATACTCATACAGGAAAGGTCTTAATGACTTTTAATAATTTATCTCGTAGTGAAAACTTTCTTGTTGGAACAAATGTAATGGCAACTCAGACTTATAAGTCTGAGGCCTTAGATAAAATAAGTCAATATATTGCAGAGGTGATACACCATAAGATAGTAGATTCATTTTAATAAAATAAAAAATTGGTAAGAGTTACATGAAAGAACTAATAGAAAAAATAAGAGCAAACCAACGGATAACAAAGGATGAGGCAATAAAATTATATAAAGAGGCAGACATATACCTTTTAGGAAGCCTTGCAAATGAAATAAGAAATAGACTTCATCCAGAACCAATTGTTACCTATGTAATAGACAGAAATATCAACTATACCAATATTTGTATATCTGGTTGTAAATTTTGTGCCTACTTTGTACCACCAAATAGCCCAAAAGGTTTTGTTCTCTCCAAAGAAGAACTAAAGAAAAAGATAGATGAAACCTTAGCACTTGGTGGTACGCAAATTTTGCTTCAAGGTGGAATGAACCCAGACTTACCTTTATCCTTTTATGAGGACATGCTTTCTTTTATAAAGAAGGAATGCCCTATACACTGCCATGCATTTTCTCCACCAGAAATCACATATATGTCTCAAATATCAAATTTAAGTGTAGAGGAGGTATTAAAACGTCTTATAAAGGCAGGACTTGACTCCATTCCTGGTGGAGGAGCTGAAATACTGGTAGATAGAGTAAGAAAGATTGTATCTCCTAGAAAAGCTACAACGGATGAGTGGCTTCATGTTATGGAAACGGCCCACAAACTTGGATTAAAAACAAGTGCAACTATGATGTTTGGACACGTTGAAACTATAGAGGAAAGAATTGAGCATCTAATAAGGATAAGAGAACTTCAAGACAAAACTCACGGTTTTACTGCCTTTATTGCATGGCCATTTCAACCCAAAAATACTAGAATAAATGTGCCAGGCACTACTGCAATTGAATATATCAGACTTATTGCAATAAGTAGAATTGTACTTGATAATATAGCAAACGTTCAGGCATCTTGGGTAACTCAAGGACCTAAAGTGGCACAAATTGCCCTTTACTTTGGAGCAAATGATTTTGGAAGTACTATGATAGAAGAAAACGTGGTTGCAGCAACAGGAGTAAGCCACAGACTTAGTGAAGAGCAAATTCGCTACTTTATAAAAAATGCAGGTTTCATCCCTAAACAGAGATTGATGGATTATACATTGGTAGAGGATTAATGCATACAACATCACAACTTCTTATACATATTGCAAGATGGATAATACCAATAGAATCAAAGCCTATAGAAAATGGGGCAATAGTCACATTTGATGGCAAGATAGTAGACATTGGTCCTGTACATCAAATCCAGACTAAGTATTTAGGAAAACGTGTTGATCATGAAGATGCAGTAATTATCCCTGGGCTTATAAATGCCCACTGTCATCTTGAGCTATCTCCTTTAAAATGGCGCATGTCACCTGGAAGCAATATGGTTTCATGGATAAAGGCTCTTATTCAAGCTCGAAATCAAATAGATGAATCTGAGTGGGCACCTGCTATAGAAGATGCTATCTCTCAACTTGTATTTGAAGGCATTGTTGCAATTGCTGACATAGGAAATTTTGATCATACTACTGGAATATTTTCTGATAATATAAATCAATACAAGATAAAGGCCGTATTATTTAAGGAACTTATAGCGCCTTTAGCAGATTCTAGTGAAGCAAAAAGATTAATAAAAGATATAGAAGATAAAAAACCTTTAAGAGCTATTGCTGCACACTCCCCCTATTCAGTAAGCCCTTGGGCAATAAAGGCCATAAAGGAATGGGACAATAGTAAAGGATTTCCATATAGCATACATGCTGCTGAATCAAAAGAAGAGGTAGAGTTTTTAAAGACAGGTAAAGGGCCTTTTAAAGACTTATTAGAAGAGAGAGGACACTGGCCTCTTAATTTTGATCTGCCTAGATGTTCTCCTATAAAATATCTAAGTCGTCTTGGGGTGCTAGATGAAAACACAATATGTGTACACTGTGTAAATATAGAAAAAGAAGATATAGAGATACTATCTAAAAGCAAAGTACACTGTTGTCTTTGTCCAAGAAGTAATATCTTTTTAGGGGTGGGACAAGCCCCTGTCTATGATATGTGGAAGGCTGGCATAAAATTATGCCTTGGTACAGATAGCTTGGCAAGCAACGATAGGCTTTCAATCTTTGCTGAAATGTCTA
>JAMONC010000130.1 GCA_027066725.1 Desulfobacterales bacterium | reverse complement strand
AAACCTCGGCACTTAGAGCTTCAGATTTAACAAAGCAACTTTTATTCTTTGGACGTCAAGGTGGACAACTACAGACAATAAAAGATATAAATGAGATTGTTAAAGAGGTAATACTGATTCTTGATAGAGCAATGGATAAGGGGGTGGAAATTAAGTTAGATTTAACAGAAGGTCTACCTCCAGTTAGAGTAAATGCATCTCAAATAGAGCAGGTGCTTATGAACTTGTGTGTAAATGCAAGAGATGCTATGGATGGAAAAGGTGTTTTATATATTTCTACTCGTCTTGCTACAAAAAAAGATTTAAAAAGACTTCCAAGGATGAAACGCAGAAGAGACTATATCTGTATATCTGTTAAAGATACAGGACCAGGTATTCCAGAAAATATAAGAGATAAAATATTTGATCCATTTTTTACAACTAAAGGTGAGGGTAGAGGGACTGGACTTGGACTTGCTATTGCTTACGGGATTATTAAGGAACATAGAGGTGTTATTGAAGTAATTTCCGAAATAGGAAGAGGTACATGTTTTAACATCTATCTACCTGTTGCAAAGATAAAGACTGAGAAGAAGGTAGAAAAAGAAAGGAAGGTTCAAGTACCAAGTAAAGGCAATGAAGCTATCTTATTAGTTGATGATGAAGAAATTATAAGAACCTTGGTGAAAACTGTATTAGAAGATAATGGTTACAAGGTGTTTACTGCTTCAGATGGTATGGAGGCTTTAGAACTTATCTCACAAAAGAAGGCGGGTATTGATCTTGTATTATTAGATTATAATATGCCCAAAATGAGTGGATTAGAGGTAGCTAGATATATAAAGGACATTAATCCTAATACTAAAATTATTATATGTAGTGGTTATCATATAAACATTAAAAAGGAGAAAGAAATAGTTAACGGTATATTATTAAAACCATTTAAGATAGAAGAACTCTTAAATAAAGTTAGAGCTACCCTAGGATCAACCCCTATCTAAATATATCTCAATTAAAAAAATTTTAATCTCCCTTGTTATAAAAAATAAACTGTTGTTAGATTAAATTGCTAAAACTTTAAAAGGGGGTCTTTATAATGGATTCACGATATAAAGAATTGTTAAGTCTTGATAGAGCACATTTGTGGCATCCTTATACTCAAATGAAAGATTTTGAAAAAGATGATCTCCTTTTTATAAAAAGAGCTAAAGGAATATTTTTATATGATAAAGACGACAAGAGCTATTACGATACAATTTCTTCCTGGTGGTGTATAATTCATGGACACTGCCATCCTAAGATAAAAAAAGCTATAACTAATCAATTAGACCTATTAGATCAGGTACAATTTGCTGCTACTACACATGAAGGTGCGATACTACTTGCTAAAAAGTTAGTTGAGCTTACACCTGACAATATTACAAGAGTATTTTTTTCTGATGATGGATCAACTGCATGTGAAGTAGCTTTAAAGATGTCGTTTCAATATTGGCAAAACATTGGCAAAAAAGAAAAACAAAAGTTTATCTCTCTCCATCATGGTTATCATGGAGATACCATAGGGACTATGGCTGTAGGGGGAACACCAGGTTTTCATAGTCCGTTTGAGCCGCTTTTTTATGATTCATATCACATTCCATCTCCTTATTGTTATAGATGTTCTTATAATAGTTCTCCTGAAAAATGTTCTTTTTTATGTCTTGAGCCTTTAGAAAAGCTTCTTAAACAAAGTGCTTCTGAGATATGTGCTCTTATTATAGAGCCACTTATACAGGCAGCAGGTGGCATGATTGTATACCCAAAAGAGTACCTAATAAGGCTTGCTGACTTATTAAAAAGATACAATATCCATCTTATCTTTGATGAAGTTGCGACTGGCTTTGGTAGGACAGGAAGTTTTTTTGCCTTAGAGCAAGTAGGTGTTAAGCCAGATTTTATATGTCTTTCTAAGGGATTAACTGCAGGTTGTCTTCCTCTTGCTGCAACCCTTACAACAGAAGAGATTTATCAAGCCTTTTATGATGATTATGAAAAAGGTAAGACATTTTTCCACGGGCATACATTTACAGCGAATCCTGTTGCCATAGCGTGTGCCCTTGCTTCTCTTGAGATATTTAAAGAAGAGGATAGTTTAAATAGAGTAAAACCTGTTATAGATATGCTTCAAGGAGAGAAATATAGATTCATGGATTTAGATATTGTAGGAGATGTAAGAGGGATAGGTATGATTGCAGCATTTGAATTGGTAAAGAATAAAGAAAAAAAAGAAAGTTTTCCCTCTAACATAAGAGTAGGCTGGAAAGTATATAAAAAAGGACTAAATGAAGGATTAATTTTACGCCCCTTAGGTGATGTTATTTATTTATTACTACCTCTTATTACAACAGAGTTAGATTTATCAGATATATTAGAAAAGACTTATAAGGTTTTAAAAGGTGTTCAAGAGGAATTAAATGGCTAGTGCTATAAAAAAATTATTAGAAGATGCCTCTACACTCTCTCTTATGAGACTTATGGAGCTTTCTCTTAAAGAGAAGATTAGATATAGAGGGTATAATTTTTCTCTTTGTACTATAAGTAATGTAAAATCTGGAGGCTGTACAGAGGATTGTGCTTTTTGTGCTCAATCTTCTTGGTATAAAGCAAAAACACCAAAGTATCCCCTAAAATCAGAAGAGCTTATTTTAAAGGAAGCAAGAGAGGCTAAAGAGGCAGGGGCTACTCATTTTAGTCTTGTTGCAAGT
>JAMONC010000129.1 GCA_027066725.1 Desulfobacterales bacterium | reverse complement strand
ATCGAAATACTTGGTATATCAAGGGCAGCTGAAACATGCATTAAGCCTGAGTCATTTGTAACCATTAAATCTAACTTAGATATTATGGCTATGACCTCATTTAAGCTAGTCTTTCCACAAAGGCTATAGACTCTAGAAGATGCCTTAGCTATCTCATTTGAAATAGGTATCTCTTTTTTAGTACCAAAGACCAAGATTGAGTGCGGAAACTCTGCTGTTATAAGCTTTGAAAGCTCTTTAAACTTCTCAGTAGGCCAGCACTTAGCAGGACCATAGGCAGCACCTGGATTAAATCCAATAAGCCCTTTGGTTGTATCTATGTTTAGATCTCTTAAGATCTTATCTCCAGCTCTCAAATCATCTTCATCTACATAGAGTCTAAGTGGAGGTTCACCTACTTCTTTACTATCTAATAAAATACTTGTGCTTCCTTTAACTTTTGTCTCAATATAGGCAGAAATATTTAGATAATAAAATATCTCATGTCGTGTTTTTTTAAACGATGGAACCTCTATAGGATGAGTTAATAATAAAGAGCGGCCTTGGCTGTTATGCCCAATTCTTATTGGGATTCTTGCCAAAAAGGGAACTAATGCAGACTCTATAGAATTAGGAAGTATGACAGCAAGATCAAACCTTTTCTCTTTTAATTTTTTAGCATCTAAAATAAGCTCCTTTATAGAGCCCTTTGCACTATGACTAAGCTCTATAATACCTTTTATCCCTTTATGAGATTTAAATATAGGAGCTACCCAAGGACGAGCTGCTATATAGATTTTAGCATCTGGGAAAATTCTTATTAATGCCTCGATTGAGGCTGTTGCCATAATAGCATCACCAATCCAGTTTGGAGCCCTAATTACAATCCGTTTAATATATTTAAAATCATCCTTTTTATCCAACTCTAATTACCTACCACCTTATTAATATTACAATATCAAAACAGATCAGATTTTAAGATCTTTCTCCATCATCTCTTTCCAGGCAGCAACTTCCTCTGGTGTAAATATATCAACAGAGCCGCCTTGAAACTCTGATTGCCCATCTCCTATCTTTTCTTCTATCCAGCCTTCTATTTCTAGATATTGCTCCTTAAGCCCTTCTAATACGTCTTTATCTGGCTTCCATATATCCCTAGAATATGCCTCCATAAGGCGTCTTGAAATCTCTTCTAGTGCATAAGGATTATGCTCTTTAAAAAACTCCCTGTTTTCCTCATCTAAAACAAATGTCCTTGCAATCTCATCAAATATCCAATCATCTACTTCATTAGTTGTTGCTTGCCAACCAAAAACTCTTCCAACCCTTTTTGAGATCTCAGATGCCCCTTTATAGCCATGCCTTTTCATCCCTTTAATCCATTTAGGATTAAGGAGCTTTGTCCTGCTAACCCGCCTTATTTCATCAGATAAGGACCTGACATCAATATTTTCTGCCTCACGACTATCGCCATAATAAGCAGGTACATCCTTTCCAGAAATCTCTCTTGCAGCAGTAGTAAGCCCGCCATGAGTCCCAAAATAACAACAGCAGCCAAAAAGATCATACTCATCTGTAACAACCTTGTTGTAAGTAAGATCCACACTCTTTAAACTATGAGTAAGTTCTTTATGCGCCTTTTCACCAAAATAGCCCTTTCCATATCCGTATCCATTCCAATAGACAAAGATATCAGAGAGATCTTTTTGTGTCTTCCAGGCAGATGCATATACTGCCAGGTTTACTCCTGACATATACGTACCTGGCTTTGATGAAAATATGCGCATTGTAGCCCGCTTCCATATATCCTTTTTATCCACTTCCTTTTTAGAAAGCTCTTTTACTCGCTCTAGCGTATGCTTTTTAACAAAATTTAGCTCTTCATCCTCATCTAACATAGAGACCTTATTTATTGCCTCATCAATTAACTCCACACAGTTTAAAAAATTATCCCTAATAATACCAGAAAGCCTTATTGTAACATCAATCCTTGGCCTTTTTAGCTCATCTAGTGGTATAACCTCAAAGCCCTTTACCCTGCCATTAGAAAGCCAAATTGGCCTTACTCCAATAAGGTTCATAATTTGAGCCATGCACTCGCCATCTGTCCACATGATGTCACTTGCCATCCAGAAAAGGGCAATATTTTCAGGATATTTACCGTCATTTTCTTCTTTATATTTGTCAATTAATACCTGGGCTAGGTTAACGCCTACTTTATACGCTGCCTTAGTTGGTACACGCTGGGGATCAAGGGTATAAAAGTTTCTACCTGTTGGTAAAACATCGTCTCTACCACGAGTTATAAGCCCTGAAGGTCCACTTGGGATAAAAGCCCCGCTAAATCCATTAAGAAGGGCATCTATTTCTTTTGATTCCTCTATTCGCCTGTCTAAATCCTTTATCTTTTCAAAAAGATATGAGATAGATGTTTCAATCTTGGGATTAATATCTAATTTACAATCTATATGTTTCTTAACTATTTCTAAAACTGTTTCTTTATCTGTTACGCTTAAACCATTACTTAAAGCCTTTTCAATAATGTCTAAACCTATTTTATCTATAATATCAGTTAATTTTGTATTTCTAATGTTAAACCTGGTATTCAATCTTTCTGGATGCTTATTAATCTCTTTTAGATCTATATCTAAGATATCTGCTATTAGTTTTTTTATAGATATGTCATTAAAGCCTGTCTTTAAGATAGAATATATAAATGCTACCTTGCTCTCATCTTTTGGTATTTC
>JAMONC010000128.1 GCA_027066725.1 Desulfobacterales bacterium | reverse complement strand
TCTTAAAGAGAGTTTTGGAGTAAATACTACAAAAAGTAATATTGAGGTTGCTAAAAAATGTAATGTATTAATTTTAGCTATAAAACCTCAGGTTATAGATCAAGTATTATCTGAATTATCTAAAAAGGTGGGAGCTAAACACCTTGTAATATCTATTGTAGCAGGTGTAAGCCTAGAGAGGCTTGAGTCTTCTTTAAAGTCAGGGTGTAGGGTGATACGAGTTATGCCTAATACACCAGCACTTATACAAGAGGCCGCATCTGCTCTGTGTAAAGGTAAAAATGCTACAGATGAAGATTTAGATTTGGCTACATTAATCTTCTCTAATATTGGGAAAGCAGTTATTGTGCCAGAATCCATGATGGATGCTGTTACAGGACTAAGTGGTAGTGGACCTGCTTATTGTTTTACTTTTATAGAAGCATTAATTGATGCAGGTGTAAAGCAAGGGTTACCTAGAGATATTGCTCAGCTACTTGCTGTACAAACTGTTATTGGATCAGCTAAACTTATTGAAGAGACCTCTAAGCCTCCTTGTGTTTTAAAAGAGATGGTTACAAGCCCTGGCGGTACCACTATAGCAGGACTATATAAACTTGAGAGAGCTGGTTTTAGGGGCATTATAATGGAGGCAGTAGAAGCTGCCACAAAACGCTCAAAGGAATTAGGTAGCAAGTAGATTTTTTTCTAAAACTAGACAAAGTGCTTTTGGATAACTTCTTCCGCCTTCAAATGCGCTTTTTTCAAATGAAATTAATTTAAATTTAGGGAGAAATAATTCTATTAATTCTTCTATTTCAAAACGTCTGGGTCCCCAGTTACCAGGTTCTTCCTTACTAAAGACTTTTAATATAAGAATGCCTTTGGATTTTAATAAAAAAAAGATATTATTTATATATCTATCATATTGCTCAGGTGATAAGCTATGAAAACATCCTCTATCAATAGCCCCATCAAATGTACCTAATTCTGTGATGCTTTTATCAGTAATATCTTTTTGTAAAAAATTTATGTTTAATGGACTATAGATTTCTTGGGCTTTATTTATTGCTTCTTTAGCAATATCAATTGCAGTTACTTTATACCCGGTAGCACAAAGTCTTGCAGCCTGAGTCCCTGGCCCGCAGCCAATATCTAAGATAGATGAGGGCAGAGGAAGATATCTTGAAAGAGCCAACTGGATATCAAAATCTATATTTTCATAATACCAAGGGAGTTTTTTAAAAGGTAAATTTTTATATACATATTCCCACTTATTTTCTTGTGGGTGTTTAGTTTGATTTTTGCTATGGGTTATGCGAGCCCTTGGCTTTTGCGACTCAATTTTGATTTCTATTTCATTGCCAATGGGATCTTTTAGTAAAAAAGAGCTATCTTTTTGGATAAAATCTACTTTTCTTATTGTTAGATTTTGGACTAAGGCGTTTGTCCATATATCTATAATAGAAAAGCCAAGATGATATTTTGTTGTACTATTTTCCCCTCTTTTTATTCTAATATTGGAACTTCCAAGAAGGACTAAGATATCCTGATCTTCTTTTTTTATTCCATAGCCTAGTGTTTTTGAATAAAAATTAGCAAGTTCATCAGGTTTTTGGGAATATATTATTATTTCTTTAATTCCACTTAAAAAATATACTGGTCTTTTTTCTTTCATATTAGCTCCGTATAGACTTAACTAATATGCCTAAAATATACCTTATAACATAAAATAGAACATAATTTTAAAAATTTTTTTAGTTTTTTATTTTAACACTTGACAGTAAATGTTTTACCTCGTATATAGGGCACGCAACACAGCAACAAAAAGATTTTTGTTTACTATTGCTAAACAAATAAAAAATGTTAAGGCATATATGAGATGCCACTTAAGATTGGAGAAAAACTTAAAAGGCTTAGATTGGCAAATAATTTGACACAAGAAGAACTTGCCAATCGTACTGGATTGACAAAGGGGTATATAAGTCAATTAGAAAGGGATTATACATCTCCTTCATTATCAACACTAAAAGAAATTTTAGATGTATTGGGAGAAGATTTAGCAGAGTTTTTTAAGCAACCACCTACAGAACAGGTGGTATATAAACGTTCAGAAAGGATACTTACTGCTGATTCTGACGATAAGTTAAAGGTTGAACTGCTTGTTCAAGCATCGCAAAAACAGCAGATGGAGCCAGTACTTGTTACATTGGCTCCAGGAGGTAAAACTTGGGAAGACCGCTCTCATCAAGGCCAAGAATTTGGCTTTGTTATAAAGGGCAATATTATATTAGAAGTTGGTGGTAAAAGGCATAAATTAGAGGCAGGAGATTGTTTTTATTTTACTGCTGATCAGCGTCACAGGGTAGAAAATGAAGGCCCATTTGAGGCTCAGATTTTGTGGGTAGTTACTCCACCTACTTTTTAAGGAGGGCAAAAAAATGCAAGAGATTGAGTATGGCTTTGGGCAGCATTTAATGATGGATGGCTATGGTTGTGATCGGGACAAACTAATGGATCTTAATGGGATTTATGATTTTTTGAATAATTATCCAAGCGAGATCGAAATGACTAAAATAATGCCCCCTTATGTGTTTAAATACACAGGTCAGGTACCTGAAGATTGGGGTATTTCTGGATTTGTCCTAATTGCAGAGAGTCACATTTCTATACATACATTTCCAGATAAGCTTTATCTAAGCCTTGATATTTTTTCTTGCAAGTCTTTTGATGCGCAAAAGGCTATAAGACGTATAAAAGATATCTTTAATATTAAAAAGGCAGAGATAAAGCTTTTAGATAGAGGGCATGAATTCCCTAAAGTAATAAGAAAGGTGGAAAACTTTGTACGTCAAGAGCGTTCTAGAATGACAGTATAAAAATATGCAGTTTCTTGGTAACGAAATACCAAATATTAATATTGAAAAGGCACAGGCAGTTATATTGCCTGTGCCTTTTGATGCTAGTGTATGCTATAAACCAGGTGCTAGATTTGCTCCTGAACGTATATTAAGTGCCTCTAGAGCATTAGAGCTATATGATGAAGAATTAGATAGCGAGCCTTTTAAATATGGTATCTATACATTAGAGCCTATAGATGTTCCGATAGACCCTTTTACTTTATCCAAAGAAGTAGAAAAGGTGGTAAAAGATATAGTTAAGTTAAAAAAGCTTCCTGTACTAATTGGTGGAGATCACAGTATATCTATAGGTGCCATAAGAGCTATTTCAGATATTCAAAAAGAAAAAGGGAAGAACTTTACTGTATTACAATTTGATGCCCATACAGACATGCGAGATGAATACCAAGGCAGTAAATACAGTCATGCATGTGTAATGAGAAGGGCATTTGATTTTGGGGCATCTATTATACAGGTTGGTATAAGATCACTTAGTCATGAAGAAAAGATATTTTTAGATAAAAATGGAATTAAGCCTATATGGGCGAGAGAGATTTACAATAATTATCAAGTTGCTAAATCTCAGATATTAGAAAGTATAAGGGGACCTTTATATATAACTATTGATCTTGATTGTTTGGATCCTTCTATAATGCCAGATGTTGGTACTCCTGAACCTGGTGGTCTTAATTGGTATCAACTTATAGATATCTTAAAAGCTGTATGTCTAAAGACACAGATATTAGGGATAGATGTGGTAGAATTATGTCCTAATACTGTAGCCTCATCTACTGAGTATCTTGCTGCCCGTCTTATATATAAAATTTTAGGATATATTTTTTTAAGTAGAAATAGTAATAATTAATATGAATTCTACAATAGCCCAAGATCTTAGCCAGCAAACCTTAATCAAGGTAGAAGGTGTTTGGTTTTATAGAAATGATCATCTTATCTTAAAAGATATTTATCTTGAGATTAAAGAGGGAGATTTTTTGGCAATAATAGGTCCAAATGGTGCAGGTAAAACCACTCTTCTAAAGATTATTTTAGGATTATTGAAACCACAAAAAGGTCTTATAAAAATATTAGATGTAGAAAGAGATAGATTTACTCAAAGACATCTTCTCGGCTATGTACCTCAAAAGGCAACTCATACAGATACACTATTTCCTATTTGTGCAAAAGAAGTAGTTGCTTTGGGTCTTTTATCAGCTAAGAAATTCCCTAAATGGTTCTCCCATAAAGATAAATCAAAAATAGATTCGGCACTAAAAAAGGTAGGAATGGAGGAATTTAAAAATGTACGTTTAAGTCATTTATCAGGGGGGCAACAACAACGTATATTTATTGCGAGGGCTATTGTCAATAATCCTAGGATATTATTTTTAGATGAACCTACTGCTGGAATAGATGCCCTTGCACAAGAAGAATTCTATGACATGTTAAAGGAGTTACATAACCAGGGCATTACAATTGTTATGGTTACTCATGATATAGGAGTTGTTAATAAATATGTTAATAAAGTGGCCTGCCTAAATCAAAAGCTTGTTTTTCATGGTACACATGAAGAATTTTGTTCTTCTCCTAAAGCCCAAGAGTTAATACCAGGAGAACATCATTTAGTTATTCATAGGCACTAAAAGGGCAAATCAAAAAATTTTTTATTTTCTCTTTTACATTTTTGTATAATCCGTAGGTTTATTTTACAATTTTGTAATATACATTACAATCTGTTTATTTAAAATATATCAATATAATCAGTAGTTAATTATATGGCTTATTTTTTGCATAACAACTTTTATTTGTGTATTTATATTACAAAAATGTAGAATTGGGAGGGATTGTATGACAGGGATTAATGCAGGAGATACCGCATTTGTATTGGTAAGTGCTGCTCTGGTATTACTAATGACCCCAGGGCTAGCACTGTTTTACGGAGGAATGGTACGTAAGAAAAATGTATTAGGTACAATTATGCAAAGCTTTATTATGATAGCTCTAATAACTCTTGAATGGGTATACCTAGGCTACAGTATGTCATTTGGACCAGATGTATCTGGTATTATAGGTGATTTATCGTGGCTAGGACTTAAGGGGGTAGGAGCTGCTCCTAATCCTAACTATGCTCCTACTATTCCTCACAATGTTTTTATGATTTACCAATGTATGTTTGCAGTTATAACTCCTGCCCTTATTACAGGAGCTTTTGCAGAAAGAGTACGTTTTACGCCATTTTTAATTTTTAGTCTTCTTTGGGCAATATTAGTTTATAATCCTGTATGTCATTGGATTTGGGGAGCTGGAGGTTGGTTAAAATTAAAAGGTGTTTTGGATTTTGCTGGAGGAATGGTGGTACACTTAACCTCTGGCGCAGCTGCACTTGCTGCTGCTCTTGTAATAGGAAAAAGGAGAGGATGGGGAAGAGAATCTTTTGTACCTCATAACCTTCCTATGACTCTTTTAGGTGCAGGGCTTTTGTGGTTTGGATGGTTTGGCTTTAATGGAGGAAGTGCTCTTGCAGCAAATGCAATAGCAGCTACAGCCTTTATTTCAACACATCTTGCAGCAGTTTCTGCAATGGCTATGTGGGTTTTAGTTGAATGGATACATAGAGGAAATCCAACTACATTAGGAGCTGCTTCTGGTGCTATTGCAGGACTTGCAACTGTTACTCCAGCAGCTGGTTTTATAAGTCCAAACTCTGCAATAATAATTGGTATGATAGCAGGTACTTGCTGTTATTTAGGTGTTCTTGCAAAAGATAAATTAGGTTATGATGACAGTCTAGATGTTGTTGGTATACATGGCCTTGGTGGATTAATTGGCACTATTTGTTTAGGGATTTTTGCCTCTAAGGCTATAAATCCAGATGGAGCAAATGGACTTTTGGCAGGGAATCCTAATTTTTTAGGTACTCAAGTTTTTGCTGTAGTTGTAGTAGCTTTTTATGCATTTATAGTAAGTTTTATACTATTTAAGGTAATCGACTTGATTATTGGGTTAAGAGTAAGTGATGAAGATGAAATTAAAGGACTAGATAAAGCCCTTCATAGTGAAACAGCATATAATTAGAATGCAATATATAATTCAAATTGAACTTGGGGCAGGAGGGAAAACTCCTGCCTCTTTTGTTTTTATAAAATCTTAGAATTCTTATAAGGCCTTAGAAATAGTTTCTATTACTTGTTCCTGTTCCTCAATTGTTATAAATGGGTGCATAGGTAAAGACAATACTTCTTTACTTGCTTGTTCTGCTATAGGAAAATCTCCTTTTTTATATCCAAGAGGTTCCATTGAAGGTTGCATATGAAGTGGTACTGGATAGTGTATTGCATATGGTATTTGGTTTTCCTGTAAACTTTTTATAACTTCATCTCTTTTATTATCTAATATTCTTATTGTATATTGAGCAAAAACACTTGTCTGATGTTCGGGAACTACTGGGGGTAATACTTTGCCTTTTAATTTAGTTTCGATAAGTTCTGTATATATATTAGCCGCTATGTTTCTTTTTTCTAACTCTTCTAAAAAGTGAGGGAATTTAGCTAGCAATATAGCAGCTTGAATAGTATCTAGTCTAGCATTAAGTCCAATTTCATGATGTTTATATTTAACGCTTTGTCCATGGTTTCTAAGTCTTTTAATACGTTCGTATAGCTCATGATCATCAGTGAAAACCATTCCTCCATCTCCATAACAGCCTAAAGGCTTTGATGGGAAAAAGGAGGTAACACCAATATCTGAAAGTCCACAAGACATAGAGTCCATATATGATGCTCCAAAAGATTGACATCCATCTTCAATAATTTTTATATTATATGCTGCCCCAATTCTATTGATTTCATCCATATCTGCACATTGCCCAAAAAGACTTACTGGTAATATTGCTTTTACATTAGCTCCATTTTTTAATCTTTCTTTAACAACATCCTCAATTAATGAAGCATTTATGTTAAAAGTAACAGGATCTATATCTACAAAAATGGGACGTGCCTTTAAAAGAACTATAGCTTCTGCAGTGGCTATAAAGCTAAAGGGAGTGGTTATTACCTCATCCTTTGGTGATATATCAAGTGCCATTAAAGATAGAAGAAGAGCATCTGTTCCTGAACTTACTCCAATTGCGTGTGCACTTCCTACAAAGTCTGCAAGGGTAGTTTCTAACTCTTCTATTTGTGGTCCCATTACGAAATTTGTATTTTTTATAACATTCGCTATTGCCGCATCTATTTCTTGTTTATAGGCATCATATTGTCTTTTAAGATCTACAAACTTCATAATAATTGTCCTTTCTTATATTTGATTTTAATAGATAAATATTTTATATCTTTAGATATGTAAAATAATCTATTTTTTTGCTTTTAAAAGAAAAAGTTTTGTGAATTTTAAATTTAAAAATTATATTAAGAATACATAATCTATGAAAGATATTAACAAATTAAGATTAAAACATACTATATTTTTTTTGTTTCTATTATTAGCAGCTTGTGCACCTAAACCTTCTATTCAAATTCATTATAAACCTGCTAACAATATACCTTCTTATTACAAACCTTATAATAAGTTTACTCAAAAACCCTATATAATCAATGGACATATGTATTATCCTCTTCCTAGTTCTCAAGGTTTTGTTCAAATAGGATATGCATCTTGGTACGGTTGGCATTTTCATGGTAGAAAGACTGCTAGTGGCGAAAGATATAATATGTACGCATATACTGCAGCACATAAAACATTACCAATGAATACATTAGTAGAAGTAACAAATTTAAAGAATGGAAGACACGTAGTAGTCCGTATAAATGATAGAGGTCCTTTTGTTAAGGGACGTATTATAGATTTAAGTTATGCTGCCGCAAAAAAACTGGGCATGTTAAGAACAGGTACGGCTCCTGTAAAAATAGTAGCTTTAGGAGAAGCTAACAGGTTAGATGGAACAATAGTATATAAAACACATCCAAACTTTAATATAGGAGATTTCTTTGTTCAGGTTGGAGCCTTTAGGAATTACGAGAGAGCAGTTAAGTTAAAAAGATACTTATATAAAAAATATAATAGATTTGTTAGGATTACTAAGGTATCAACTGAAGTTGGTGAATTATTTAGAGTTCAGATATTTGCTTCTCATAATTATAAACGGGCCCAAAAATTTAAACATAAACTAGAAATGCAGGGTTTTTTAGATGCATTTCTTGTTGCTGCTAAATAGACCCAGGTTTATTAAATAAGCTAGGTCTTCAGATAATCATCTTGAAAAAAGTCTTTATTTTTGCTTAGAATAAGCCTATAAACCATAAAATAAATAAATGAGAGGGTTATAAGGTGAAAATAAAAATAATAAATATCTTGTTGATCATTATATTTTTAACTTGTATTCATGTATGCCTAGCACAAGAGTCCCAAAATGGGACAGTTTGTGTAAATGCTACTTCTAATAATGCTACAACCTTATCTCAACCATTAAATCCTGTTACAATGTATATTGCTCCAAGAAATGAGTTACCCGTTAGGACAGGAAAGGGGTTTAAATATAGAATAATTGCGATATTAAGAGATGGTAGTAAAGTAACATTAATTAAAACTGATGGAGATTGGGCATATATTAGATTGCAAGATGGAAGAGAGGGGTGGGTTTTAAAAAGATATCTTTCTAAAGAGATTCCTTTAAAACAACAGATTGCTAAATTAAAGCAACAGAATCAAGAGCTATTAATAAAACTTACTAATGCTAATAAGACCATTTCTGATCTTCAGAATAAATTAGATACTTTAACATCACAAAATAGTATTTTAAAAAATAAACTTGATTATATAACTAATGCATATACTCAATTAAAACACGATGCAGCAAATGTAATTAGTCTGAAAAAGGCTTATGAGTCTAGCCAAAGAGAATTACAACAAGCAAAACAGCAAATAGTTATCTTAGAGACTCAAAATAATCATCTTAAAAATAGTGATAGGATAAAATGGTTTTTGGCAGGGGCTGCAGTTTTATTAATTGGTTGGTTAATTGGACTTATTATGGGTAGGGGAAGAAGGAGAAGATCTTCTTTAACTTTAGGATAACTAGATTAATATGAAAGTAGAAAGAAGTGGATTACATCCAGATGGATATTTTATTTGG
Source organism: Desulfobacterales bacterium (assembly GCA_027066725.1). Classification (GTDB taxonomy): domain Bacteria; phylum Desulfobacterota; class Dissulfuribacteria; order Dissulfuribacterales; family JAMONC01; genus JAMONC01. The sequence goes on along the minus strand of JAMONC010000128.1, from coordinate 3,375 downwards.
GGCATACATAGACCTAGTTATAACGTTTTAAATGTTAGGAGAAGAGATTTTATACTTACGCTTGGGCATGACAGTGATGGAATTTCTGTAACAAATGAGGTGAATTTCCCAAAAGATTCGGTGATAAATGTAAAAGATGCTCAATGTGTATATGAAATACCTAATGTATTTCCGTTTTGGGGTACAAGTTTTGTTCTGAAAGATAAGGCAGATCATATTTCTAAATCCTTAAAGATTAGTTTATTGCCTGATACCAATTCAATTTTTCAAACAAACAATTGGAGAATTATAAAAGAGTTTATAAAGGGAATAAATGGGTGTACTTTAAAAGATCTACCAAGGCCTATTTTACTTACTATTGCAATATGTTGTGAAGATGAGGAGCTGCTATGTGAAATTGCGAAGTTAAGTTGTAAGCTTGAGTTTTCTTCTAATTCTAAAATTCCTACAGGCATATCTTACGAAAGAAAGGGCTCCAGGCTAGTTCCTATCATATATGATAAGGATCTTTTTGAAACAGTAGCTAATAATCCATTTTTACCAGATAGTTATAAGAAGGCTATGGTATTAAATCCAGGGGTGCAGGGTGATAGTCCTATAGTGGGAGACTATTTTGATGAAGAAACTAATATCTTTGAATATTTAAGAACTAATAGCTATATTGCGTGGGGACATTATGCTTCCAATATGGCACATAATTCTATTAGGTATAGTGCGAAGTCTTTAAGATTAAAAGACATTCAAGGGCTTCGTCATCTGTATTATCAACGTACATATATAAGATTAGCAGATTATTTAGGGATAGATTTTAAGAGAGGTTTTTTAGATGAAGAAGAACTTGAAAAATTACGTGTATCTATCTATGAAAAAGTAAAAAAAATAATTTCTAATGGAGATTCTTTAAGATTTAATGCTGTTCTTTGGGGATGGAATTATGGATTTGGGTTTACCCCCAATGGCTTTAGACTTCATGCCTCTCATCAACAGATTCATCAACAATTTGCTCTTATTCCTCATACCATAGAGATGGTAGGAAGAAAAAATGAGAGCTTAAATTCTTATGCGATAGGGGATCTTGTTTCAGATTTTTGTAAAGAGTTTAGAAACTCTTATAATATTTCTCTCTTTGACTCCTTAATTAAAGCAATAAAGACGAATAAAAGGACAAATCCTTTCTGTAATTCCCAAAGAAATTCTCTAATTGCTTATGAGGATGAAAATGTAATAGTTTATGTTCCAAAAGCACAGAGGTTCCAAAGCGAAGTACATATAATGGTAACTAATCCTATGGGTAATATAGTAGAGATTGATCTTAAAACAAGAAGAAGTCTTGATAAAGCCCTTTTTCTTACAATTAAAGGACTTTATGAAATGGGCGCTAGAATGGTTACATGTTGTGAGGCCTCAAAACGTATAGATGATATAAGTAGAGATCAACATTTATTTTATTATTTATTACCTAAAAATCCGATTTCTCCCGGCAGTTTTAGTGAATGGCAACTAAGATGGATATGTGGACACTATCCCGAAGATTTTGCATATGTTTTGTCAAATAAAATAAAAGATATTTCTATGTCTTTATAGATAGTTATTAAGTAACAACCACTAAGAGTTATTTAACAATATTGTATCTTCATGGGAGTATGGAGGAGCACAACAACATAGAATTCTTAAGGGCTTTTCTCCTATGTTTTTAATTTTATGTGCCGTATTAGGGGCTATATATATAGTATCTCCCGCAGTAACATTAAATTCTTCATCTTTGAGTGTGATTATACCTCTTCCTTCTACTATATAATAGAGTTCTTCACTTTTTTCATGTTTATGTAGAAAAGTTTGAAAGCCACATGGTACAATAGCTTCTGCTAAACTAAGGTTTTTATTACCATGGATTTTAGGATGCATTAATTCTCGGATTATAGAACCGTCTTTAGTAACATAGGGTTTAATGTCTTGATATTTAGTAATAATTTTATTCATCAGATCTTCGTCTCCCTGGTAATCTAATACCATATTTTTTTATTCTATATCCAATTTGACGTTGTGTAAGTCCAAGGTCTTTTGCAGCTCTTGCTTGCACCCATCCATGTCTTCTAAGGGCTGCTTCTATTTCCCGTCTTTCAAGTTCTTTTAAAGCAATTGGAGTACATTCATCTCTTTTTATTCTACGGGATTCTTGAGTTATATCTAGAGAATTTCCATTGGATGGAAGTCTTTTTTCTGCTAGTGCCTCTGGTACTGCAATCATATAACTTGGTAAGTCTCTTAATCTTACAATTGGACCATCTGTCATTATAACTAATCGTTCTACTAGGTTTTGTAGCTCTCTTACATTTCCTGGCCATGAATAATTTACTAAAAATTCAAGTACTTCTTTTGAAAAAGATACATTTCTCTTATTTCTTTCATTACTTCTTTTTAAGAAAAAGTCTATTAAAAGGGGAATATCTTCTCTACGATGTCGTAAAGGGGGGAGATGTATTGGCACAACATTTAATCTATAATATAAATCCGCTCTAAATGTGCCTCTTGATACTGCTTCTTCTAAACTTCTGTTTGTAGCTGCTATGAGTCGAACATCTACACTAATTGTTTTAGTTCCTCCTAGGCGTTCAAATTGTTGTTCTTGTAAGACTCTTAATAATTTTGCTTGTAACGGTAAAGGTAATTCTCCTATCTCATCTAAGAATAATGTACCTGTATGTGCTAATTCAAATCTTCCTTTTTTAGAAGTAATAGCGCCTGTAAAAGCTCCTTTTTCGTGTCCTAAAAGTTCACTTTCTAGAAGAGATTCTGGAAGTGCAGCACAGTTTACTTTCACAAAGGGCCTATCTCTTCTTGGACTCTCATTGTGTATAGCTCTTGCAACTAGTTCTTTACCTGTACCACTTTCACCTAGTAATAATACAGTAGCATCACTTGCAGCTACTTTTTCTATAGCTAAAAATACCTCCTGCATGACTTTGCTTTGTCCTATAATATTATGTCTACTAAATCTGTCTTTTAGTTGAGCTTTTAATGATCGGTTTTCCTCTAATAAGAAATTTTTTTGCCTATTGATAGCCTGATTTAGGTCTAGAAACTGTGCGATAAGAGTAGCAACAATTGTGAGAAATCTTATGTCTTCTTCAAAGGAAATATCCATTTCAAAAAGTCTATCAACAGTTAGAACTCCCACAACTTGTTTAGCTAATATTACAGGGACACCAATAAAAGCAAGACGATCTTTTTCTATATCTTTTCTGGCTCTAGTTCTATTTAAAAAAAGAGGTTCTGAACTTATATTAGGCACTACAAATGGAGCTCCTGTTTGGAAAATTTTGCCACAGACTCCCTCATTAAGTCCATAGACACCTCTTTTTTCTTCTTCTTTTG
>JAMONC010000127.1 GCA_027066725.1 Desulfobacterales bacterium | reverse complement strand
GAAATTTTTTGTATCCTCCATATTAAGTAAATTACTGAAAAGTTCAATTTTTATCTCATCTATCCTTTTTTCACATATCCTAATTGCCAAATTCTTTTCTCTTAAATCTCCACCTTCACAAAAAGATTTAAAAGATAATAACAATACCTCACTTGCTTCCTCATTAAGATTAGATATCTTAATACATTCATCTTTTATAAGATCGTTAAAACTGATACCTAATATATATCTTTGAGCAGCTTCTTTAACTTCATCTATTACTTCATCTACAATTTCTACGAATTGACATAGACTAGGCCTTAAAAAGCCTAAAAATGCACCTTCATAAATAAGAGTGATAATTTCTCGACGTATAAGATCCCCTTCCCTTTCTAAATCTAAGACTTTAGACATAATAACAGAATCAGAAGTAGAAAAAGCCTTTTTAAAAAGCTGACAACTCTCTAACAAAAGAGTCAAATGCTTTTCTATAAGATGGAGGACCTTCTCTTCTTTGCTACCCCCCCATAAGGATTTCTTAAACAAAGCAGTCTCCTTTAACCTTTAGCATTAGAAACCAAATAAGCTCGTAATATATCTATTAAAGAAACAACACCAATAATCCTATTATTTTCACATATAAAAACTCTAGATACATTGGCTTGGCTCATCATTTTAATAATATTACCTAATAATTCCTCTTTGTTGATACAAACAAGAGGACTAGAAGCAATCTCTTTCACCTTAGTAAGTTTAATATCTAAACCTTTATCTATTACTTTATAGACTATATCTCTTACAGTAATTAATCCATAATCATTTTCCTTATCAACATGAGTTACTAACAAAGATCTTATTCTTTTATCTACAATCTTCTCTATTGCATCATATACACTCGCATCTGCATCAATAAATTCCAAATTAGTATTCATAATATCTTTTAATTGCATAACTCCTCCTTTCTTTTCAGGTATTTTATAAACGTTAAATTTTCTAATGTGAATAAAAAATATCTCTACATTTAGTAGATTTTTAAAAAAAATAGAAATCTTTAAAAAAACAAAGAAAAAAGAAGAAAATTAAAGAAAAGGTTTTATTAAAATTATTGTTGAAAACTTGTTGAAAATATTTAACTACTCTATAATATGTAAAAAAATATTAATACCAAAATCCCCGAGATATCCGCATGTTATAACTTTTTCTTAGGAATATAGCGGAAAAATAGACGCTTTTTAAATTGTTAATTATGATTTTTTCTTTTTAGAGAAAACCACAGATTCTCAGCTTTGACATATTACCTCTATATCAGTTAAGAATTTAAGCAATCCTCACGGGGAGATGTAAGGAGGAATAGTTTGAATCTTAGGATCTTTTAATAACTAAATTCGGTCAATGATCCAAGATTCTTTATAATTTTTTTAAAAAACAAAAAAAATTTTTTATTTTTTATAAAAATAGATATAATATTGTCTTTAATAAGGGGGAATACTCAAAATGGAAAGGCTCTGGGGAAAAATAAAAGAGCTATTAAGATATAAAATTTCAAAGGATAGCTTTGAAGTCTGGATTGAACCTTTAGTCTACCAAGGCTATGAAGACAATACCTTAATATTAACCTGTCCCAATCAGTTTTTTGCTACTTGGGTAAGAGATAACTATTTATCTCTTATAAAAGAGGAACTTGAAAACCAAGATATTAATGTAAATATTAAATTTAAACCAATAGAATTTTCAACTATAGGAGCAACAGGACAATTACATTTACCTAAATTTTCTCCTACACAACTACCCCATCCAAAACTCTGTTCACGATTTACATTTGATGAATTTGTTGTAGGAAATTGTAATCGTTTTGCCCATGCTGCTTGTTGGGCACTTGCCAATGAAGAAACTAATCACAGTAAAGTGCTATACATTCAAAGCTCTACTGGATTAGGGAAAAGTCATCTTACTCAAGCAGTTGGAAATCACCTACTTAAAAGAAAACCAAAGGTAAAAATTATTTATGTAACAGCTAACGAATTTACTTCCCAAATAGTAAAAGCAATAAAAACTGGACAGTTAGATAAGTTAAAAAGGCGCTATAAACAAGACTGTGAAGTATTTATGCTTGAAGAAGTACATTGCTTTTCTGGAAGGGATAGGACCCAAAGTGAACTTGCAACTGCCATAGATGCACTTGTAGATTATGGCAAAACAGTACTTTTTACATCTAGCAAACTCCCCAGAGAAATACCAAATGTAAATTCCCAGCTACGCTCAAGATTATCTTCTGGTCTAATCATTTCTATAAATCCTCCGGGATTCTCAACTAGAAAAAAGATATTAGATAGAAAAGCAAGATCTCATGGGTTAGAACTAGAAGAAAGTATCTTAAACTACTTGGCAGAACATTTAAGAGGCGATATCAGACAAATCGAATCTGCTGTGATAGGGCTTCTAGCAAAGGCAAATTTATTAAATGAATCTGTTAATATGCAACTTGCAAAAGAAGTGGTGAAAGACCTTGTTGGAGAAGATAGGGTTATTACCATAGAAGATATCACAAGACTTATATGCAGACACTTTAAAGTGACCCAAGAAGAGTTAAGATCAAAATCTAGAAAAAAAACCATAGCTTGGCCAAGACAAATAGCTATGTATCTTGCTAGACATTATACAGAAGCATCTTTAGAAGTTATTGGAAAGGAATTTAACAGAGATCATGCTACTGTTATCCATTCTGTTAAAAGAATTAGTAAGCAAATAAAAGAATCAAAACAGCTAAAAAATCAAATTAGATTCCTAATGGATAGGCTTGAGGGACAAATTTGGCAAGATTAATCAAAATTAATGCTTAAAAAAAGTATAATAAAAAAACTAAAAACTATATTAGGAACTGGAAATTTATTAATCGATGAAGCAGACCTTCTATGTTATAGCTATGATGCAAGCGGCATAAGTGTAATACCAGATGCAGTAGCCTTACCTAAAAACAAACAACAAATCTCTGATATATTACTAATTGCTCAGCAAGAGAAAATACCGGTTGTCCCCAGAGGAGCAGGCACAGCTACTACAGGTTCAGCTGTGCCTGTAAAAGGTAGCATAGTAATATGCCTATCTAAAATGAACCAAATAAAAAGGATATCCTCCACGGATTTAATAGCAGAAGTAGAACCAGGAGCAATAACGAAAGATATACAAAATGAAGTCCAAAAATATGGGTTATTTTATCCTCCAGATCCAGCAAGTCTTAAATTTTGTACTATTGGTGGGAATGTATCTACATGTGCAGGTGGACCCTGTGGTGTTAAATATGGAGTTACAAAAGACTATATACTTGGCTTAGAAGTAGTGCTTCCAAACTCAAAGATAATAAAACTAGGGACTAAAACATCTAAGGGAGTTGTAGGATATGATTTAACAAAATTATTTGTAGGCTCTGAGGGGACACTAGGTATTATTACCTCTATTTATTTAAAACTTATACCTAAACCTAGTTATGTAAAGACAATAGTTGCTATATTCCCAGATACAAATACAGCTTGTAGTACTATAACATGTATACTCACCTCTGGTATAAGACCTAAATGTGCAGAGCTTATGGATCATCTATCACTTTCGTGTATTAAAGAACAACTGCCATTTTCAGTGCCACAGACAGCTAAAGCTTTAGTGTTAGTTGAAGTAGATGGAAGTGATCCTCAAGGAGTTGAATTTGAAGCACAACTTATAAGATCATGCTGTAATTCAAATAAGGCTATATTCTCACAAGTCTCAGAAGATAAACAATATACCCAAAAACTCTGGCAAGCTAGAAGAGGGCTGTCTCCTGCACTTAAAAAATTGGGATTCCCCCATAAAATAAGTGAAGATATCTGTGTTCCAAGATCACATATTGCCGATATGGTATCTATAGTACATAGTCTTGGGACAAAATATGGTCTATTATCATTAGTTTTTGGACATGCAGGGGATGGCAATCTTCATGTCAATTTATTAATAAATAAAAATGACTCAACACAGCTTAAAAAGGCAGAAAAATTTATATGTGAACTTATGGAACATACGCTAGCTTTAGATGGCACTATATCTGGCGAACATGGAGTAGGATTAACCAAAAGAGCCTTTATTAAAAAGGAATTAGGAGATGAAATAATAAAATTAATGTATAAAATAAAAAAGGATATAGACCCAAATAACATAATGAATCCTAATAAATTATTCCCAGGCAAATTTACTGTATGATTATGAAAGTAACAGCAATAATTGCAGCAGCAGGTATTGGGAAAAGATTTGGCTCACAAAAACCTAAACAATTTATAGAGCTTGCAGGAAAACCAATACTTTTTTGGAGTATAAAGGCAATAATATCTTGTCCGCTTATAGAGGATGTAATAATAGCAGGGCCTCCACAGAATCTTTCTGAAGTAGAAAAAATAGCCCAGCCTTTTAAAGAAAAATTACCAATAAAAATAGTTGAAGGAGGTGCATTAAGACAAGACTCTGTAGAATTAGCAGTTAATGCCTGTAGAGATGAAACCAAATGGCTTGCAATACACGATGCTGCAAGACCACTTGTAACTCCAATTCAAATAGAACAGGTCTGTCTAATGGCAAGAGAGATAGGAGCAGCAATCCTTGCTCTTCCCATTCACGATACTGTAAAAGAAGTTGACGAAAACGGACTCATTTTAAAAACCTTAGAAAGAACTAGGTTGTTTAGAGCTCAAACACCTCAAGTATGTAAAAAAGAAGACCTGTTAAAGGCGATTTCTTATATAAAGGAAACAGGAATTGAAGCTACAGATGAAGCCTCTATGTTAGAGGCAATAGGTATTGCTGTTGGAATTGTCCAAGGAAGTAGAAAAAACTTTAAAATTACCACTAAAGAAGATTTATTACTTGCAGAGGCATTAATAAATACTAATCAAGAGATACAATAAATTAAAATTCTAATTCTGCATAAGCATAAGCAGAGTGATTGTGTATAGATTCAAAATTTTCTGCTTCTACACATGCCCATTTAATACCTGATAGTTTTTTTATCTCAAGGCAAGTTGCTCTTACTACATCTTCAACAAACATTGGCCTATCAAATGCCTTTTCTGTAACATACTTTTCGTCAGGACGCTTAAGTACGGAATATATATCACAAGAAGCCGATCTTTCTACTGCAGAAATGACATCTTCTAACCATAAGAAGCCTGTAAAACGAATCCTTACCCGAACCTCTCCTCGTTGGTTGTGAGCACCATAGTCTGAGATCTCCTTTGAACAAGGACAAACTGTAGTAATTGGTACATTTACAAGAAGCATTATATCTAATTTATTTGAAAGACTTCCATGTATTGCACACTGATATTCCATAAGTCCAGGAGATTTAGTGACCGGAGCTTTTTTTTCAATAAAATATGGAAAAGATACTTCAAGATGAGCCTCTTGTGCATCAAGTCTATTTTTCATTTCTGTTAAAATGGCTTCCATTGTCCTAATATTAATCTGCCTTCTATATTGATTGAGTATCTCTACAAATCTACTCATATGAGTTCCTTTAAAGTTATGAGGCAGATTGACATACATATTTATACTTGCAACTGTACGTTGTGTACCTTTTTCCTTATCTAAAACCACAATAGGATAACGTATATTTTTTATGCCTACTTTTTTTAAAGGAATATTTCTATTATCTGGACGATTTTGTACATCTGCTAATTCCAGCTTAAAGCTTTCCTCATTGTTCATCCAGAAATATCTCCTGAAAGTAATTTGTCTACTAATTTTTTAGTAACTTCTCTAAAATCTTTTGAAGCAAACCAAATAGGCTTAGAGTCCCTTTCAAAAATTTTTATTTCTCGAGTATCTGGATACGAAGCTATAGGAACATGTCCTAAAGAATTAGCAATAAAATCTATATCTTTCTTTGAATCAATTTGATTTGCAATAAAAAATACATTTGAAAGCTTTAGTTCCTTTGAAAGTTTTAATATTTTTAAAGCAGTCTCAATGCTGCCTCTATATGGTTGAACCACTACCAAAAAATAATCTACCCCTACAATAGTTCCTCTACCTAAGTACTCAACACCTGCCTCCATATCCAATATAATATCCTCGTTTGGTGAAAGAAGAAGCAAGTTTAAAAGACTACGTAATACTGCATTATCAGCACATGCACATCCTACCCCTGCTTGTTGAATACTTCCAAGCACCATAAGTTTTATACCTTGTTCTTCAAGCATAAAACGCTCAGGAAGATCATCTACTTTAGGATTAATTTTATAAAAAGGACCATTTCTTTCTGAACGTTCTTGAAGAAGATCTTTCATTTCAGCAATGGGAGTTATGTTGTCCAACCCAGAGAACCCCAACAATCTTCCCAAATGAGGGCTAGGGTCTGCATCAATTGCCAAGACACTTCTACCCCTTCCAGAAAGCTCTTTTACAATATGAGCGCATATGGTTGTTTTACCTACTCCACCCTTACCACCAATAGCTAACTTCATGTTCCTCAGTTTATTTTATTTAAGGTGCTAATTAAATATTTTTGTTTAAAATATAAAAGATTTTTTCGATAACTAAAATAAAAAAAGCCCTCACCTTCATGGTAAGGGCATACAAAATCTACCCTGTCTTTTTTATGCGCTAGAAGCGCATAGCGACAGTTTAGACGCAGCCAGTGGGTTTGGGCAATCCTGCCATCTTACAAGCTCCCTTACCCGGTCCAGATGGGAAGAGCTCGTAAATCTTCTTGAGCGGATACCCTGTGGTCTTAGAAAGAATTCTGACCATAGGAGCAATTCCGTTCTTCTTAAAATAATCTTGTAAGGTGTTGATGATCTTCCAATGGTCGTCAGTTAATTCAGTGATACCCTCAAGCTCTTTAACATACTCAACCCACTCAGGGCACCACTCTTCCATACCCTTAGCTAAGAAACCATCTTCATCAACCTCAAAAGTCTTGCCCTTGTACTCAATAGTTGCCATATGGCCCTCCTTCTAGAATTAGTTAGCTGCCTATTAATACCACGGTCTCAGTTTATTCACTTCTCTTACTATAAGCTAAAATTTTTGTCAAGCATGCTAATTAATTTTTTTCTAACTAAATATATACCAAGCATTTGATATTTCTAACATTTTAGCCTTATATTAGGTTTAAAGCATAGGCTCTCTACTGAACCAAAATTCATTTCTTAGCTTTTTTATTAAAATAAGACTAGAAAAACCAAATTTCAACTCAAATTATGAGAAATTACCTACGGCTTCCTCTACTATACTTTCTGCATTAAACCAATCTTCTTGATCTCTTCCATGTTCCATACCACGTTTCAGATAAATTGCATATGCCATCTCTTGAAGCCATTTTGTTTTTACTTCCTCAGGATCAATATCTTCAAAAGTAATATATACCATTGGGTCTCCTGGTTTTGGCTGAATTTGGATACCTAATATTTTAGTTGTATCATCACTGTCTACTATTTGCCAAAATGCTCTAGGTACTTTTACTTCATATACCATTTTTATTGGTTCATCCGGTTGAGGCATTCCTAAATATATCTTTGCAACTCTTTCGTTAGGATCGTAGTTAATTCCTATAAAAGGTCTACCCCAATTTTCTTCTAACATCTCATCCTTAAGTTTTATAACGGTAGCTTTAAATCTGTTATCTCGATTAAAATCCTCTAAAAAACTCTCCCAATCCCTTTTTAAAATTCTCTCTTTCTTCACACCCATTTTAATATGCCCCCTTAATAATAAGCTCGAACTCTTTTTCTAAGTCCCCCAACCGAATACCAATTACTATAATACCTATAAATTAACTTTAAAATCTCTTGTGTAATAAAATTATACAATTGTCAACTAATTTGACATAAAAAATTAAATCATTTTAAATTTTTTTATATGCTCTAACTATTAGTAGGTTCATAATGGGAAAATACCATAGTGAAAGTACCTCTTCCCTGTGTCATAGAACGTAGTGTAGTAGAATATCCAAACATTTTAGAAAGAGGAACTATTGCCTTTATTACCTGCACAGGTCCCCTTGGTTCAATCTGAGATACCTTGCCTCCCCTACTATTTAAATCTCCAATTACATCACCTAAGAAATTCTCTGGTACTATTACTTCAAGACTCATAACAGGTTCCATTAATACAGGCTCTGCTTGTTCACATGCTTTTCTAAAAGCCATTGATGCAGCAGCTCTAAATGCTATTTCAGAAGAAAGTCCTTCCTCATATATTGCATCTAAAAGTACAACTTCAGTATCTATCATGGGATAGCCACCTACAACACCACTTTCAAGACTTTGTTTTAATACCTCTAAAATATGAGGAAGCATTGCCTCTGGAAGTTTGCCCTCAGGAACTTTACAAACAACATTATTACCACTTCCTTTATCTTTTGGGGCAACCTTTATTGTAACTGTAGCAACCTGTCTTGAACCAGCAACTTCTCTATCAAACTTAGCTGTTGCCTCAGCCTCTTTAAGTATAGTTTCTCTATAAACTACCTGGGGTTTTCCTACAGAAACTGGTGCATGAAACTCTCTTTTTAGCCTATGAACAAGCACCTCTAAATGAAGCTCGCCCATTCCTGATATAATAGTCTGGCCAGTTTCTTCATCCATACGAACTTGGAAGGTAGGATCTTCTTCTGCAAGCTTTTTTAGTGCAAAATCTATCTTATCTTGATCTCCAGCAGTCTTAGGCTCAACTGCCACAGATATAACTGGTTTATATGTCTCAATTGGCTCAAGAAGTATTGGATGTTCAAAATCACAAAGGGTATCCCCTGTCCCTGTGTTTTTTAGTCCCATTACAGCAACTATATTTCCAGCCCCAGCCTCTTGTATCCTTTCTCTTTTATTTGCATGCATCTGAAGGAGTCTTGCAATACGCTCTTTTATATTTTTACCAGGATTATATACTTCTGCTCCTGCAGCAAGAACCCCTGAATATATACGAACGTAAGTTAGCCTTCTGCCTTGATCCATCTGTATTTTAAAAGCAAGGGCACAAAGAGGAGCCTTATCAGATGCAGGCCTTTCTTCGATCTCCCCTGTCTTAGGATTTTCACCTGTTACTGCAGGAATATCTACAGGGCTTGGAAGATACCTTACAACACCATCTAAAAGAGGCTGTACTCCTTTATTTTTAAGGGCAGAACCACAATAAACAGGCACTCCCTTAAGCCCAATACAAGCATTTCTTATAACCTTATGAATTTCTGCATCTGTAATCTCTTCATCTGAAAGATATTTTTCCATAAATTCATCATCTAATTCAGATAAGGACTCCAAAAGTGACTCCCTGGCTTTTTCAACCTCATCTATGTGATCATCTGGGATAGGAAGTTCTTCAAAAATACGTCCCTGGCTTTCTTCATCCCACTTTATCCATACTCTTTTTATAACATCAAACACCCCCTTAAATTCATCCTCTGAACCGTAAGGAAGTGTAAGTATTAAGGGATTAGCACCTAACTTTTCTTTCATCTGTTCAATTGTGCCCCAAAAATCAGCACCAAGACGATCCATCTTATTTATAAAAGCCATCTTAGGCACTTTATATTTATCTGCATGGTGCCATACTGTTTCAGACTGAGGCTCTACTCCACCAACAGCGCAAAATACACCTATAGCACCGTCTAATACTCTAAGAGAGCGCGCTACTTCTATTGTGAAATCTACATGCCCAGGAGTATCTATAATATGTATCTCATAGTCTTTCCAAAAACATGTAGTAACAGCGGAAGTGATCGTAATACCTCTTTCCTGCTCCTCTGGCATCCAGTCCATAGTAGCTTGTCCATCATGGACCTCACCTATCTTATGGGTCTTACCAGTATAGTAAAGGATACGCTCAGTAAGGGTAGTCTTTCCTGCATCTATATGAGCAATTATCCCAATATTTCTAATTCTATCTATCTTTTTCTTTTTTACTTTTTTAGCCATTTAGCTAACTCCTATCTCTACTTTTTTATTAGGTAGCTGTTGTTTTAACAGAAACTTAAGGACACAACAAGTTGTAAAAATGTATTATTACTTTTGATTTATATAGCTTTTCCCACATTAAAATGTTATTTATATAAAAAAAGTCACTAGGTATCTTATCTAATAACTATGAATCCAACTTGTGAAATAAAACTAGATATCTTTAAAGGCCCTCTTGATTTATTACTACATTTAATAAATAAAAACAAACTTGATATAACTAATCTTCCCATTTCTCTTATTACAGCTCAATATTTAGAATACCTAGAAATTATGAAAGCCTTAAATATAGTAGTAGCTGGTGAATATTTATTTATTGCCGCAACATTATGCCATATAAAGTCAAAAATACTACTTCCTCTACCAAAAGAAAAAGAAGAAGATAATGATCCACGTATTGAAATAATAAAACCACTAAAAGAATTTATAGTCATTAAAAAGATAGCTTCAAGCCTTGAAAAGCAACCTATCTTAAGAAGAGATATTTTTATTAGAGGACAAAAACTTAACAACAATAACCAACTAACCCCAACAATAAAACCCATAACAATTAATATGCTTATAAAGACACTAAAGACTATTATAAGAAAAAATCGTCCTTTACCTCCACCACCAATAAAGAAAAATAGAGTTTCAGTTAACGAACAAATAAAATTTTTATTACATAAACTTATAATTAATAAAAGTCTTAATCTTTTTAAGATTACCCCTTTAAAAAAAGAAATAGCTATTGCTAACTTCCTTGCAGTTTTGGAACTTACTAAGAACCAAAAGATAAAAGTAATCCAAGAAACACCTTTTGATTTAATTCTTTTAAAAAAATTATAAACAAGGGATGTTAACTAATTAAATATTCTTAAGCATAAATTGATAGCAAACAATTGTAGGAAATTATTAAGTTATACTCATGAATTATTATATGATTCAATTAATATAGTTTCTTTACTTTAGATTAAACTTATTTTTAATGCGGTATTATATCCTTTTTTGTCCTTTTTGTTGCTATTTCCTAAACCAAAACATGTGTTATAATAATTTCCTTGCATAAAAGAATAAGTGATATTAAAGATTGGCGACAACTTTAAAATATCTTTTTATTTTTGAGGTTACAAATGAAAAAAGAGATATTTAACACTATAAAAAAGGCCTTTTTAAAAGTAGCTGAGAAAGGACTTTGTCCTAAAAATTTGGATATAAACTTTCAGGTCTCTATACCTAAACAAAAAGAACATGGGGATTTTGCTACAAACCTAGCCTTAGTTCTTGCTCCAAAGCTTAAAAAAAGCCCAAGAGAAATAGCTAGCTTATTTGTTCCGTTTTTGGAAAAAGAGCCCCTTTTTAGCAAAATAGAGATAGCAGGTCCTGGTTTTATAAACATGTTTATAGATACAAAGATATGGCAAAATGTATCTAAAGATATAGTTCTTGATCCAGAAAAGTTCTATAAAGGAGATATTGGCAAAGGGCAAAAGGTATTAGTAGAGTTTGTAAGTGCTAATCCAACAGGTCCTCTTCACATAGGACACGGTAGAGGTGCTGCTCTTGGAGATAGTCTTGCTAGGGTATTAAAGGCTGCTGGTTTTGATGTAGAGACTGAATATTACATAAATGATGTTGGAAACCAGATGAAGAATCTAGGTGGCTCTGTATATCTAAGATATAAAGAACTATTTGGAGAAAAGATAGAGCTTCCTAAAGACTATTATCAAGGTGAATATATAAAAGATATTGCTAAGATTGCTAAAGACAGGTGGGGAGATAAATATCTAAATAGCTCCTTAGATAACTGCCTACAAGAATTTATAAACATTGCTGTAGAAGAGATTTTATCAGGTATAAAAAAAGATTTAGAGGACTTTGGCGTTAAATTTAATACTTGGTTTTCAGAAAAGATTTTACATGAAACTGGGCTTGTTAAAGAAACTCTAGAAGAACTACAAAAAAAGGGGGAAATCTATGAAAAAGATGGGGCTCTTTGGTTTTGTTCTTCTAAATATGGAGATGAAAAAGATAGAGTAGTAAAAAAGGCAGATGGTAGCCTTACATATTTTGCTTCAGATATTGCTTATCATAGACACAAAATAGATAGAGGATATGATCTTCTTGTAGATATTTGGGGAGCAGATCATCATGGTTATGTTGCCAGAGTAAAGGCTGCTGTTAAAAGCCTTGGATATGATCCTAAAAAGCTTAATGTACTTCTTGTACAATTAGTCAATCTACTAGAACAGGGTAAATTAAAGGCTATGTCTACAAGAGCTGGGCAGTTTGTAACACTTAGAGAACTTATAGATGATGTAGGAAAAGATGCTGCAAGATTCATTTTTTTGACAAGAAGACATGATAGTCATTTAGATTTTGATCTGGATATAGCTAGGAAAAAAAGTCAAGAAAACCCTGTTTACTATGTTCAGTATGCTCATGCACGTATGTGTAGCGTTATAAAAATGGCACAGGAAAAAGGTATAACTATAGAAGATCCTAATAATGTAGATATAACTAAATTATCCCAAGTTGAAGAAATAGAAATTCTAAAACATCTTAGTTCTTTTCCCGATGTAATTGAAGAAAGCGCAAAAAACCTAGAACCCCATCATATCAGTTATTATCTTACAGATTTGGCTGGATTATTGCATACATATTATGCAAAACATAGATTTATAAGTGATGATATTGAACTTACTAAGGCAAGACTACTAATTGCTATGGCAATAAAAATAACTATTGCCAAGGGATTAGAGCTATTGGGAGTTAATGCTCCTGAAAAGATGTAAGGGGGATTTATGACAAAAAAATCCAGCCGCAGATTTCAATTTCAGTTTGGATGGGGTGGCATGATAGCTAT